>DATCVD010000566.1:0-2305 GCA_036567125.1 Pyrinomonadaceae bacterium
GCGGAAGGCGCGCAGGCGCAGCGCGCACGAGTCGCAGCGGCCGCACGCCGCGTCTTCCCGCCGGTAGCACGACCACGTCAGCGCGAGCGGCGCGCCGAGCGAAAGGCCGCGGCGGACGATCTCGGACTTCCGCAGCGCGATGACCGGCGTCCTGATTTGGACGCGCGTCTCGGGCCGCGTGCCGACGGCGATCACGCGCTCGAAGGCCGCGTAGAATTCGGGGCGGCAGTCGGGGTAGCCGGACGAGTCTTCGGCAACCGCGCCGATGTAGATGCTCCGCGCGCCGATCACCTCGGCCCAGCTCGTCGCAATCGCGAGCAGGTGGGCGTTGCGGAAGGGGACGTAGCTCGTCGGGATCAGTTGCGAGTCGAGGTCGGCCGCGGCGACCGGGATGGACGGGTCGGTCAAAGACGATCCGCCGATGCGCGCGAGATACTCGACCGACGCCGCGAGCCGCCGCGCGACGCCGAAATGATCGGCCAACTCCTCGAACGCCCGCCGCTCACGTCGCTCAGTCCGCTGGCCGTAGGAGACGTGGAGGAACGCCAGCTCGTCGTTCTCCCCGTTCGCAATCGCCGCCGTGACGCACGAGTCCATCCCGCCGGAGACGAGGCAGACGGCGAACGCCTCGCCCTCGCCAAACTCCGCGCCTTCCTCGTCAGCCGCCAACTCGAAAGCCCGCTCGTCAGTCCCGCCCATGTTTACAGAATTAAGAATTAAGAATTAAGAATGATGAATTGGATGAATTTGCTTTCATTCTTCATTCTTCATTCTTCATTCTCTCCTTCAGACGCCGCGCGCCTCCGCGCCCCAGATCAGTTTGTGCAGTTGGACTTGGAGGCGCACGTCGAGGCCGCTCTCGGTGATCCGGCCGGCGAGCGCGGCCAAGTCGGTCACGCCCCAGACGGGCGAGATCAGAACGGCGCGGGCGCGGCGCACGAGGTCGTAGCGCGCGATCACCTCGACCGCGTAGTCCCAGTCGGCCGCGTCCGTGACGACGAACTTGATCTCGTCGCGGTCGGCGCGAATGCGTTCGAGGTTGGGCCAGTGGTTGCGCTCCGCTTCGCCGGACGCGGGGCACTTCACGTCGAGGATCAGTTTGGCCCGCTCGTCCACGCGTTCGGTCGAGACGTAGCCGCCCGTCTCGATCAGCACCTCGTAGCCTTCGTCGCACAGCCGGCGGATCAGATCGAAAGCCCCGGCTTGCGCCAGCGGCTCGCCGCCCGTCACCTCGACCAGCCGGCAGCCGTACGAGCGCACGCGCTCAAGCACGTCGTCAACCGACATCCGCTCGCCGCCGGTGAAGGTGTACTCGCTGTCGCACCAAGTGCAGCGCATCGGGCACCCCGTCAGGCGCACGAACGCGCAGGGGCGGCCGGCGTGCGTGGACTCGCCCTGAATCGAGTAGAAGATTTCGGTGACGCGGAGCACGGTAAATTGACGAGTGATGAGTGATGAGCGATGAGAGAGCGCGACTGCCCACCCCGCCAAGTCTCACCCGAACACTTCGCGGCTCACATTCTAAGCCGCCGGCCGCGCGGAAAGCCAACGTGCCTCCCGGCACTCTCCCCGCGGCGCGCGGGCAGGATCACCCTTCATTCATCACTTAATTCCATTCGCCACCTAACTTTTTCCGTCCGTCATCCCTGCCGCCCTGTGATAGCATCCAAACGATTCGATGAGCCGAGCGGCCGCCCCTGACATCGAGCCTATCTTGCGCGCGGGCGCACAGCGATTGCTCGCGCGCGCGGCCGACGCGCGCGCGCTCGACGCTGACGCGTTAGGCGCGCGGCTGCGCGCCGTCACGGAGAAGTATTTGCTGCGCGACGAGCCGGCCGCGCCCGCCGAGAAGATCGGCAAGTTCCTCGACGCTTTGCGCGCCGACGACCTCTGCCTCGTCGTCGCCTGCGAACGGGGCGACGAGCGCGCGTGGGACGATCTGATCAGCGGGTTCCGCGCGACCGTGCTGTCGGCCGCGCGCTCGGCCAGCCCGAACGAGGACGCGGCCGAGGAGTTGGCGCAGTCGGTCTGGGCCGAACTCTACGGCTTGCGCGAGCGCGCGGGCGGCGGCGCGGCCGGCAAGCTCGCCTACTATTCGGGCTGCGGCAGTCTCGGCGGCTGGCTGCGCGCCGTCGTCGGCCAACTCGCCGTCGATAGACATCGGAAGTCCGCGCGGCTCGTGCAGACGGAGGAGGACGCCGACTTCGACCGGCTCGCGCAGGCGCACGAGGCCGCGGCCGCCGACCCCTGGGCGGTCAAGCACGGTCCGGGACGGATGATGGACGTCGAGACCGAGTGGCCGTCC
>DATCVD010000567.1:0-6441 GCA_036567125.1 Pyrinomonadaceae bacterium
CGCCGCCCCGCCCCGTCTCGAACACCGCCCGCCCGCCCGCGCCGGCCCCCCGCCAAAGACGTAGGCGATAACCCTTCCGAGCGCCGCGAATTTTATCAGACAAATATGACAAGGGATGTCGCGGCCCGCGCGTAAATTTTCCGTCGCCGCGGGGGGCGGCGGGCAGCGGCGACTGACGACGGGCGAAGATTCCGGGGAGGGGCGTGATGAAGAAGACGCTTGAAGGCAGGGTCGCCGTCGTCGCGGGAGCGACGCGCGGCGTGGGGCGCGGGATCGCGTGCGCGCTCGGCGAGGCGGGCGCGACCGTCTACTGCACGGGCCGCAGCACGCGCGCCCGACCGAACACGACCGGCTACTTCGCCGGCCGGCCCGAATCAATCGACGAGACGGCCGAGATGGTGACGGCGCGCGGGGGCCGCGGGGTGGCCGTCCGCGTCGATCACCTCGTCCCGGCGGAGGTCGAGTCGCTGTTCGAGCGCGTCCGCGGCGAGCGCGGCCGGCTCGACGTTCTCGTCAACGACATCTCCGAGGGCGAGGCGCACGACTGGAAACCGTTCTGGCAGGTCTCGCTTGAGAAGGGCTTCCGCGCGCTGCGGCAGGGCGTCAACACGCACGTCGTCACGAGCCGCTACGCCGCGCCGCTGATGATCGAGCGAGGCTCCGGCCTCATCGTCGAGATCGGCGACGGCGACTCGCTCTCGTACCGCGGCACGCTCTTCTACGATCTCGTCAAAGTCAACGTCAGCCGTCTGGCCTACGCGATGGCCGAGGAGCTGCGCGAGCACAACGTCGCCGCCGTCGCGCTGACGCCCGGCTACACGCGGACGGAGACGGTGCTCGAACACTTCGGCGTGACCGAGGAGAACTGGCGCGAGGGCGCGAAGCGTGATCCGAACTTCGCCAACTCCGAGTCGCCGCTCTTCGTCGGCCGCGCCGTCGCCGCGCTGGCGGCCGACCCGAAAGTTCTGGAGAAGTCCGGCGGCCTCTACAGCTCGTGGGGCCTCGCAAACGAGTACGGCTTCACGGACGCCGACGGCTCGCGGCCCGACATCTGGACGCACCTCTCGCGCGACGACTCTCCGCGCGGCAAGCGGCGCGCGGGCTTCCGCTGGACGATCACCCCGCCCGTCTCAAAGCGGCCAAACAAAAGAAAGACGGGAGAGTCAATCGTCTGACTCTCCCGTCCGTTTTGAAGGTTAAGATTCGCGGCTCGTCTCAGCCCGTGAAGGCTTTGAGCATGCGGGCGCGCGAGGGGTGGCGCAGCTTCTTGAGCGCCTTCGCCTCGATCTGGCGGATGCGCTCGCGCGTCACGTCGAAGTTCTGGCCGATCTCTTCGAGCGTCTGCTCCTCGCCCTGCGTGCCGATGCCGAAGCGCATCTTGATGACCTTCTCCTCGCGCGGCGAGAGCGTCTGCAAGACCTCCTCGGTGATCTCGCGCAGGTTCGTCGTGACCACGCCCTCGGCCGGGGTGGCGCGCGTCTTGTCCTCGATGAAGTCGCCGAGGCTGGCGTCGCCCTCGTCGCCGATGGGCGTCTCCAGCGAGACCGGCTGCTGCGCCAGCTTGAAGATGCCGCGCACCTTGTCCGGCGTCATGTCGACGCGCTTGGCGATCTCCTCCTCGGTCGGCTCGCGCCCGAGTTCCTGGACGAGCGCGCGCGAGGTCTTGATCAGCTTGTTGATGGTCTCGATCATGTGGACGGGGATGCGGATCGTCCGGGCCTGATCGGCGATGGCGCGCGTGATCGCCTGCCGGATCCACCACGTCGCGTAGGTCGAGAACTTGTAGCCGCGCCGCCAGTCGAACTTCTCGACGCCGCGCATCAACCCGATGTTGCCCTCCTGAATCAGATCGAGGAACGGCAGGCCGCGGTTGACGTACTTCTTCGCAATCGAGACGACGAGCCGGAGGTTGGCCTCCGTCATGCGGCTCTTGGCCTCGACCGTCTGCGCCACGCCCCGCGCGATGGCGAGGTGCGAGCGCTTGATCTCGACGGCCGACTGGTGCGTCTCGGTCTCGACGGTGCGCAGGCGGCGCTTCGCGGCCGCGATCTGGCGCTTGAACTCCTTCTCGTCCTCGGGCTTGAGCCGCTTGCGGTTCAGGCGGTCGTTCAGCTTCTCGATCTCGCGCTCGATCGAGCGCACCTCCCGGTAGACGGACGCGATGGAGTCGATCAGGCGCTGCCGCGTGGCCTCGGTCAGGTTCAGGTGCTTGATCTCGCGGGCGATCTCCAAGCGCGCGGCCGCGAGACGGCGGCGCAGGCGCAAAAACTTCTTCGTCTTCTTCGAGCGCGCCGCCGCCGGCTCGGCCCGCAGCTTTTCGACTTCCTTCAGCTCGCCCTTGAACAGCTTCTCGATGCGGTGGATGGCCTCGACCGTCGAGCGCAGGTACTCCTCGGCGCGGTCGTCCAGCTCGACCAGCTCGACCTGATCCCCGAACGAGACCACGTCGCGGATGCCGAGCGCGCCCGTTTCGAGTTCCTGCCCGATGTGCGTCAGCTCGCGCACCGAGATCGGCGAGCGGGCGATGGCGCGGTTCGACTTGATCTGGCCGGCCTCGATCCGCTTGGCGAGCACGACCTCCTGCTCGCGCGTCAGGAGCGGCACGCGCCCCATCTGCCTGAGGTAGAGGCGGACGGGATCGCTCGCCTTGTCGTCCTCGCCGGCCGACAGGTCGAGTTCCGCGTCGCCGCCGCCCGAGTCGGCCTCGTCGGCCGCGTCGGGCGAGTCGGCCTCAAGGAAGAGGTCGGCCGCGTCCGATTCGCCGCTCAGCTTTTGCAGAACGTCTTCGAGACGGCCGGTCGAGAGGGCCTCGGTCGGCTGGTCGCCGTCCATCTCTTCATAAGTAAGAAATCCGTCGGCCCCCAAGACCGGCGGACGGAACCCACCCTTGTCGATGTCCTTCTCCATCATTCCCATCCAAATCGCCTCTCGTAAGGCCGCACGTTCGCGCCCGACTTGAAGGATGCGGCGCGGGCGTCAGGACGCCGACGCCCGGCCGCAGTAGTTAACCCAGCTTAAAGCGCCTTGCGCTCGTCGCGGTCGAGGCGCAGGTTGTTCGTCACCGAGAAGACGCCCGGCACTTGCAGCGCCGCGATGCGCGCCAGCCGGCGGTCGCCCTCGTTGCCGACGACGCCTTCGAGCGTCAGGTGGCCGCGGTTGACGACGATGTGCACGGAAGGGTTCACGCCCATCGCGTAGCGGTACAGGCCGGCCGTCCCGAAAATCTGGCGGTAAGCCTGCCGCCGGATCGAGTCGTCGAAGGACGAGAGCGGCAGCACCTCGATCTGGTTGACCACGCGCGCGACGCCCGCGATCCTGCTGACGCGCCGCTCGGCGTCAGACCGCGTCGTCGGCCGCACGACCTGCCCGTAGAGCGTGGCCGTCTCGCCGTCGAAGCTGTACGCGAGGTTGTCAAACACGCCGTAGAACGGCAGCGTCACGAGTTCCTTGCGAATCTTCTGCATGACCCGCTGCCGGCCCGCGACTTCCCCCTTCGCCTGCCCGGCGACGGCGAAAGTGGCCGTCAGGACGAGCGCGGCGGCGAGGGCGGTCAGTTTAGTAAAGAGCTTTTTCATCGCCATTTCCCCCTTGTTGCAATTCCTAATCGACGTTTTCCGGTCAATTAGATGCGACCGCCCCGGTTGCGGGTGTCTGGCCACTGTCTGCCGCCGCGGCCCTTCGGGTAAACTGCCACGATAACTTAAATCCAGTTATTTGGCTAGTTGCGGGCGGCCTCAAGGGACTTCGGACAACTCCGCCCGGCGCGGCGGCCGACGCCAGCCGTCAGATTGAACCCGCGGCGGCCGGTTTTTGTACGAGGGGAGAAGGCGAGTTTACGCCGCGGGCGGTGGCCGTGTTTCATTAAGTTTATAATCACTCGCGAGAATGCCGGACACTTCCGTCCTGAGTTTTTACGAGATGGCGCTACAGCGCGGCCGGGGCACGCTCGGCCGCAGGCTCGTCCAACTCGTCTTGAGCGCCGCGCTGCGGCTCTTCTTCCGGCGGATCGAGACTTACGGGGCCGGGCGCGTCCCCGCGGGCGAGCCGCTGATCTTCGTCCTCAACCACCCGAACGGATTGATCGACCCGGCGCTCGTCTTCTGCGCGCTGCCGCGGCGAATCTCTTTCCTCGCCAAGTCAACGCTTTTCCCGCTGCCGATTTTGGGCGGCCTGCTCCGCGCCGTCGAGGCCCTGCCCGTCTATCGGCGCGTTGACGCGCCCGAACAACTGTCGCTCAACCAACTGACCTTCCGGCGCTGCCGCGAGTTGCTGCGCCGCAACCGCTGCATCGCCATCTTCCCCGAAGGCCGCTCGCACAACGAGACCAGCCTGCTCCCCGTCAAGACCGGCGCGGCCCGCATCGCTCTCGGCGCGCTCTCGGCCGGCGAAAGCGACCCCGCCGGCGGAAACGACTTTTCGGCGGGCGCGCGCGCGGCCGACCCCACGGGCCTGAAGATCGTGCCGGTCGGGCTGTACTACACGGCGAAGACGCGATTCAGGAGCGAAGCCCTCATCCGCTTCGGCGAGCCGTTTGACGTGCGGCCCGTCGAGTTGGACCCGGACGGCGAGCCGCCGCGCGAGGCCGTCGCCGGGCTTTCCCAACAAATCGAGCGGGGGCTGCGTGAGGTGACGCTCAACGTGCCCGACGACGAGGAGCTTGAGGCGGTCGCGCGCGCCGAACAGCTCTTCTCGTCGATCTACGAAAGCCTCAACTTCCGCCAGCCGCTCGCCGCCGAGTTCGACCTGCGCCGCCGCTTCGCCGAGACCCTGACGCGCACGCCGCGGCCGCTGCCCGCGCGCGTCGAACACTTGCGCGCGCGGCTGCTCGACTACGAGCGGGACTTGGGCCGCTTCGGCATCGTCCCCGAAAATTTGTCCGTCCTCGCACACTCGCGCTGGCGCGTCTTCCGCCACTTCCTGCTGCGGCTCGGCGTCGTGCTCCTGCTCTCCCCGCTCGTCGTGGCGGGCGCGCTCCTCCACCTGCCCGCCTACTTGCTCAGCACACTCTTCTCCAAGCTGTTCCGCAAGCACGGCGTTGACGACATCACCCCGACCGTCAAAATCCTCGCGGCCGTCGTCCTGATGCCGCTCACGTGGCTCGTCCTCGCGGGCTTCGTCTACTTCTCGCTCGGCTGGCGACTCGCGCTCGGTTCGATCCCGGCGGCCGCCGCCTGCGGCTACGTCGCGCTGCGCTCGCTCGAAGAGACTTACGACCTGCGCGGCTGGTTCCGCGCCTCCCTGCTGCTCGCGCGCGACCGCCGCCGCTTCCTCCGCTTGCTCCTCGAACGCCGCTCGCTCCACCGCGAGGTGCGCCGCCTCGTCGAGACCGGCGCGGGGGGCACGACGGCGACGGGCCGCGGCGCGTAAGTTAGCGCCCACGCCCGAACGAAAGAGGAAAGGGGTGGCGGCGCTTAACACGCGCCGCCACCCCCGCAAAGTCGTCGCCGTCAAAGCGCCGCCCCGCGCCTTCAGCCCTTCGCCTTCTCCTTGAGCGCGGCCTCGATGGCGGCCTTGAGCGAGTCGTAAGTGCGCTCCTCGACGAAGCGGCCGTTGACGTAGAAGCTCGGCGTGCCGTTGACGCCGACGCGGTTGCCGTCGAGCATGTCGCGCTGCACCTTCTCGGCGAGGCGGCCGCTGTCGAGCGCCGCGTCGAACTTCGCGCGGTCAAGCCCGACCTGCGTGGCGTACTCCTTGAGCTTCGGGACGGAGAGCGCCGACTGGTTGCGGTAGAGGATGGCGACGTACTCCCAGTACTTGCCCTGCTCGCGCGCGGCCTCGGCCGCCTCGGCCGCCTTCGCCGCGTCCGCGTGCTGCGAAAGCGGGTAGTCGCGCACGACGAAGCGGACGCGGTCGCCGTACTCGGAGGCGAGGCGCTCGATGACCGGGTGCAGTTGCGCGCAACTCGGGCACTGCAAGTCGGTGAATTCGACGACCGTCACCGCCGCCGTCGCCGCGCCCTTCGCCGGCTGGTCGTCCGTCGCGATCTGGTAGACGGGCGAGACCGGCGGGCGCAGGAACGTCTGGACGCCCGCGGCCGTGCGCAGCCGCTCGGCTAAGGACGACTCAAGCTGGCGCGCCTTCTGCTCTTCGAGGTAGCCGACGATCTGCGGCTTGATCTGCGCGAACTCGCCGTTGATGCGCTCCTTGTTCTGGTTGTAGAAGGCGAGGGCTTCGGCGTCGGTGACGGGAGTTTTCTTCGCCGTGATCTCGGCGTCGAGCAGCGCGCGCGTCGTCAACTGCCGCTTCTGCGCCTCCTGCGAGAGCAGCGTGTCGTTGACCAGCAGATCGAGCTGCTGCTTGCGCAGCGCGTAAACCTGCCGCTGCACGCCGTAGACGAGCGGGCGCAGCGAGTCCTCGATCATCGCCGACGTGATGGCACGGCCGTTGACGGTGGCGAGGACGCGCGCGCGGTCGGCCGCGGTCGCGGGCGGCGTCGCCTCC
>DATCVD010000568.1:0-2188 GCA_036567125.1 Pyrinomonadaceae bacterium
CGCGCGCGGCCTCGCCGGCGACGCGCTCCCATTCTTCGTAGAGCGCGCGGAGGCGTTCGTCCGCGGCGCGGTAGTCGTCGTTGAGCGCGGCGGCGCGCGCCGGGTCGCGGGCCACTTCGGGGCGGGAGAGTTCCCCGGAGAGCGCGACGAGGCGCTGCTCGGTCTCCGCGATTTCCGCCTCGATCTGTTCGGGCGTGCGCGCCGCGACCTTCGACTTCTTGCCCTTCCCTTCCGACGGTTTCGACTTGCGCTCGGCAGCAGCAGTCGGCTGCGACGCGCGCGCGGCCTGACTGTCGGGCGCGGCCGAAGGCTTCTCTTTCGCCGCCGCGCTCGCGGCCGCCGCGCCCGCCGACGCCGCGTTGGCGGCGGAGAGCTTGGCGGCGTGCCAGTCGTGATACTGGGTGTAGTCGCCGTCGTAGTGCTCCGCCGCGCCGCGGCCGTCGAGGGCGAGGATTTGGGTGGCGATGCGGTCGAGGAAGTAGCGGTCGTGGCTGATGGTGATGATCGTGCCGTCGTATGAGTCGAGCGCCTCTTCGAGCGCCTCGCGCGACGGGATGTCGAGGTGGTTCGTCGGCTCGTCGAGGACGAGGACGTTGACGCGCGAGTAGATGAGCTTGGCGAGCGCGAGCCGGCCCTTCTCGCCGCCGGAGAGATCGATCACCTTCTTGTAAACGTCGTCGCCGAAGAACAGGAACTGCGCGAGGAAGTTTCTGAGTTCGCCGGCCGTGACGGTCGAGGGCGCGACGCGCCGCAACTCCTGAATGATCTCGTTGCGCGCGTCGAGGTCGTCGAGCTGCTGCGCGTAGTAGCCGATCTGCACCTTCGTGCCCCAGCGCGACTCGCCCGCGAGCGGCGGGAGCTTCCCCAACACCGTCTTGACGAAGGTCGTCTTGCCCGACCCGTTCGGGCCGATGACCCCCAAGGCTTCGCCGCGCATCAGCGTGAACGTGATGTCCGACGCCAAGAGCTTTCCGGGGTAGCCGACCGACAAGTCTTTGACGACGAGCGTCTGGTTGCCGGTGCGCTCGACGCCCTTCAACTGGAAGTTGCCCTGCGGCCCGTCCGCGCGCACGGCGTCGATGCGCTCCATCCGCGCGAGCAGGGTGCGGCGCGACTTGGCCTGCTTCGTCTTCTGCCCCGCGAGGTTCTTGCGGATGAACTCTTCGGTCTTGGCGATGAGCTGCTGCTGGTTCTCGTAGGCGCGGCGCTGCGCCTCGCGCCGCTCCTCGCGTTCGACGAGGAAGGCCGAGTAGTTGCCGTTGTAGCTCGCGGCCTTGCCCGCCTCGACCTCGATGATGCGCCGGCAGGTGCGGTCGAGAAAGTAGCGGTCGTGCGAGATGATGACGTAGGCCGACCTGTAGCCCGACAGGAACTCTTCGAGCCACTCGACGCCGTTCACGTCCAAGTGGTTCGTCGGCTCGTCCAAGAGCAGCACGTCCGGCTCGGCGAGGAGCAGGCGGGCCATGCCGAGCCGGTTCTTCTGCCCGCCCGACAGCTTCTCGACTTCGAGCTGCCACGCCTCGCGCTCGAAGCCGAGGCCGAGCAGGATCGCCTCGGCGCGCGCCGCGAACTCGAAGCCGCCCTTGCGCTCGAACTGGTGTTGGAGGTCGCTGTAGCGTTCGAGCACGGCGTCCAAGTCGTCGGTCGCCTCGCCCATCCGGTGTTCGAGCGCGCGCATCTCGTGCTCGATCTGTTGCAGGTGGCCGAAGGCCGCGAGGGCGGATTCGTGGACGGTCGCGCCCGGCTCGAAATCGACGTGCTGTTCGAGCAGCCCGAGTTTGAGTTGGCGCATCCGCACCACGTCGCCGCGGTCGGGCGACTCCTCGCCCGTGACGAGGCGGAAGAGCGTGGTCTTGCCCGCGCCGTTGCGGCCGACGAGGCCGACGTGCTCGCCGGGGTTGATCTGGAAAGACGCCCCGCGCAGCACGTCCTGCGTGCCGTAAGACTTGTGAACGTCTGAGAGGCGGAACAACATAAAGCAGAAGGCGGAAATCAGGGGCGTAAGGCGGGAGGCGGTCAAAGCGGAAGGCAGAAGGCGGCCCCTGTTGACCGCCCCCTGCCTTGTGTCTTCCGCCTTCCGATCACTTGCCGTTAGCGTTCGCGTTGTTGGCGTTCGACGCGGGCGAGCTCGCGGCGGCCGGCGACGCGGCGTTAGTCGCGGCGGGCGAGGCCGCGTTCGTCGCGTCGG
>DATCVD010000569.1:0-6222 GCA_036567125.1 Pyrinomonadaceae bacterium
CAGCGCCGCCGCGCGGGCGAACGGCGGCGCGCCGCAGCCAGACGGCGGCCCGGCGAAGAAGGAGGCGCAGGTCGTCCTGAACGTCGCGGGCGCGAGTCCTGAGATCGTGATGGAGTCGGGCGAGTCCGGCGAGGAGCTGAAACTCTACCTCGGCGACTTCGCCGGCCCGCTCGACCTCCTGCTCTACCTCATCCGCCAAGAGCAGGTTGACATCTACGACATCCCCATCGCGCGCATCACGGACGAGTACCTGTCGCACCTGCGGCTGATGCGCGAGACGGACATCGCCGTGGCGAGCGAGTTTCTGGTGATGGCCGCGCAGCTGATCGAGATCAAGTCGAAGATGCTGCTGCCGCCAGACCCCTCGGAGGCGGCCGCCGAGGAGCAGGAAGACCCGCGGCGCGAGCTGGTCGAGCGCCTGCTCGAACACCAGAAGTACAAGGCCGCCTCGCAGATGCTCTGGTCGCGCGCGACGGTCGAGCGGGCCATCTACACGCGCGCGCCGATTGAGACGGACAAGTCGAACCCGGAGGTGTCGGTCGGCGTCTTCGACCTGCTGCGCGTCTTTCAGGAAATCCTCGCGCGCAAGAAGGAAGAAGTCATGATGGAGATCGAGCGCGACGAGGTGACGATGGCCGACATGCTCGAACGACTCCGCAACATGATCCTCTCGGCCGGCGAGCTGAACCTGCGAATTTTCTTCGAGCGCGCGCAGTCGCGCCGCGAGTTGGTGCTCGCGTTCCTCTCCGTGCTCGAACTCGTCCGCACCACCGAAGTCAGACTCTTCCAGCGCGAGACCTTCGGCGAGATCATCGCCCGCGTGGGCGCTTGAAGTTTTAACTACAGATGAGCAGAAGAAAAAAACGAACCGACGCGGGAAGCACGGCCGGGGCGGGCGCGGGCGAAGCGGCCGCGACGAACGCGTTCGCGGCGGCCGGCACAGCGGAAGCGTCAACGGATAACTCGGAAGCGGCGGCGGGAAGCACCGCCGCCGGCGCGTCTGACGACGTTGAGAGTGCCGCTGCCGGTGACGAGGCGGCCGGCGACGGGAACGTCGCCATCTCCGCCGACGCTTTGACCGAGGCAGGCGGGCGGGTGGGCGAGGGCGACTCGTCGGGCGCTTCGCCGCGGTCGGACTCGGAAGACTCCTACCGGAACGCGGACGTTGAAGACGGCGAAGCGGAAGTCGTCATCTACGACGCCGACGCCGAAGACGCGGCGGAGGCGCGCGCGGCCGAGTGGGGCGCGGCCGGCGACGTTTCGGAAGACGAGGGCGAGATCGCGCCGGGCGGCGCGCGGAGCATGGCCGAGCTGATGTCGATCATCGAGGCCCTGATCTTCGTCTCCGAGGAGCCGCTGACGCCGAAGGCTTTGGCCGAGGTGTTGAAGGAGGAGCGCGGCTGGGTCGAGGTGGCCGTCGGGGAGTTGGCGACAGAGTTCAACGAGCGCAACGGCGGGCTGATGATGCGCGAGGTGGCGGGCGGCTGGCAGATCGCCACGCGGCCGGAATTTCACGAGCACGTCCGCGCGTACCTGAAGTCGCGGCCGTCGGCCAAGCTCTCGCTGGCCGCGCTCGAAACGCTCGCCGTCATCGCCTACAAGCAGCCGATCACCGTGCCGGAGATTCTGGAAATCCGCGGCGTGCAGTCGTCCTCCGCGATCAAGACGCTGCTGGAAAAACGACTCATCGTCGCCAAGGGGCGCAAGGAGGTCGTCGGCCGGCCGATGCTCTACGGCACGTCGAAAGAGTTCCTCATGCAGTTCGGCCTCAAAGACCTGACGGAGCTACCCAACATCGAAGACTTCGAAGACTTGGCGGGCGGCTGAGCGTGAAGAAGCTGTTAGCTATTAGCTGTTAGCTATTAGTCAGATCGCACGCAAAACCCGCCCCTCATGACCCTGACCTTGTCTCTATTGTTTCTTGCTAACAGCTAACAGCTAATAGCTAACAGCTAACAGCTTCTCATGCTTGAGCGTCTGCAAAAGTTGATCGCGGCGGCGGGGGTGGCTTCGCGGCGGCAGGCCGAGGAGCTGATCCGCGAGGGCGCGGTGTCGGTCAACGGGCACGTCGTGACGGAGCTGGGCACGAAGGCCGACCCGGAGCGCGATCACATCAAGGTGCGGGGCCGCCTGATCAACGCGCAGTTGGCGGCCGGGCGCGAGAAGGTTTACGTGCTGCTGAACAAGCCGCGCGGGTACCTGACGAGTCTGTCAGACCCGGAGGGGCGGCCGCTCGTGTCGGAACTCGTGCCGGCGACGCTCGGACGCCTCCACCCGGTCGGGCGTCTGGACTTCAACACCGAGGGGCTGCTGATCCTGACGAACGACGGCGAGTTGACTAACTACGTCACGGCGGCGCGCAACAAAGTCCCGAAGGTTTACGAGGCGAAGGTCAAGGGCATCCCGCCCGAAGACGCGGTCGAGAGGTTGCGCCGCGGCGTCGTGCTCGAAGACGGCGCGAGGACGGCCCCGGCGCGGGTGACGCGGACGGGCGAGACCGAGTCGAACGCTTGGTTCGAGATCATTCTGCACGAGGGGCGCAACCAACAGATCAGGCGGATGTTCGACGTGATCGGGCATTCGGTCGTGAAGCTGCGGCGCGTCGCCATCGGGCGCGTGCGCGATGAGCGGTTGAAGCCGGGCATGTGGCGCAGGCTGACGGCCGCCGAGGTCGCGGGCTTCAAGCGCGGCGCGCGGCGCGGCGCGGGCGACGAACAGCGTCCGAAGAAATCCGCGAAAGACCCGCGCGCGGGCGGCGGCGACGGACAGCGGCAGGAGAAGTCTGCGAAGGGGGCGCGGGCGGGCGCGGGCAGGGAGGCGGGCCAAAGTCCGAAGCAAGGTTCAAGACGTGAAGCTTCAAAGCGCGAAGCTTCAAAGCGCGAAGGTTCAAAGCGCGCAGGCTCGAAGCGGGGGCGCGGGGCTGGTTGAAGGCATGAGCAGAAACCGAAAAATCCTGCTGATCGCGTTCATCGCCGTCAGCGTGGCGGGGATGTGGGCGCGCCACTCCTACGAGAAGTCGAAGCGGCTCAAGATGGAGAACACGCTGCGGTCGCTGGCGACCTCCTTTCGCGAGAACGAGCGCGCGGCGGAGGAGAAGCGCGCGGCCGAGGCGCGCGCCAACTACGTCGAGGAGACGCGCGACATGTTCGACAGCGCGCTGCCGCAGGAGTCGCTCGACCTCATCCGGCAGAAGGTCGGGCAGGACTTCCGCCTGCTGGAGGTGTGGATTCACGACAAGGGCGTCACGGCGAAGCTGACGACGGACGGGAAGACCGTGAACGAGTACCGGCGCTGGACGAACCGGAAGAATGTTGACGACCCCGTACCCGTCCGGATCACCGGCGACGGGAAGATCGAAGACGTGCTGCTGAAACCGGGCGACGTTGATCTGTCGCTCGTCCCGAAGCTGGCGAAGGAGGCGAAGGAGCGCGCCGCCCTGCCCGATTCGAAGGTGAGTTCTTTGCGCTTCAACTATTCTTTCATCCGTTACGCGGGCGAGGGGCCGGAGTGGTCGGCGTTGGTCGAGACCGGCAAGCCCGGCGAGAACTGGCAGAGCAAGCACGTCACCTTCGACGCGAAGGGGAAGTTTAAGAAGGTCTTCTAAAGCGCGCACGGCCGGGCGGAAACGGGGCGGCCGTGCGAGGGGCGGGGGGCGCGGGCGGTTCGGCCTCGCGGGCGGTCTTAAGTTACAATAGCGGGTCAGGCGAACAGCGGCTTGCGGTCGGGTTTCGGGCCTGTCACTGTTCGTCTTTTTTTGCGCGCCGCCGCGCGGCTCACTTTTCGAGGGGGCGTATCGTAAGCGATGGATTTCGACTTAACAGAGGATCAGCGGCAGATCAAGATGAGCGTGCGCGAGTTCGCCGAGGGCGAGATCGCGCCGCACGTCCGCGAGTGGGACGAGGAGCAGAAGTTCCCCGCCGAACTCGTGCCGAAGCTCGCCGAGCAGGGCTTCATGGGCGTCATCTTCCCCGAAGAGTACGGCGGCGCGGGGATGGGCTACGTCGAGTACGCGACGATCATCGAGGAGTTGTCGCGCGTGGACGGGTCGGTCGGCATCTCGGTCGCCGCGCACAACTCGCTCTGCTCGAACCACATCTTCATGTTCGGCACGGAGGAGCAGAAACAGAAGCACCTCGTGCCGCTCGCGCGCGGCGAGAAGCTCGGCGCGTGGGGGCTGACCGAGCCGGGCGCGGGATCGGACGCGTCGGGCACGCGCACGACGGCCGTGCGCCGCGACGGCGGCTGGGTCGTCAACGGCGCGAAGAACTTCATCACGCATGCCATCACGGGCGACACCTGCGTCGCCGTCGCCTCGACCGACCGCGCGATGCGCTCGAAGGGCATCACCGCCTTCATCTTCGAGAAGGGCATGAAGGGCTTCGGCCCCGGCAAGAAGGAGGACAAGCTCGGCCTGCGCGCCTCGGAGACGGCGAGCGTCATCTTCGAGGACTGCTTCGTGCCGGACGAGAACCGGCTCGGCCCCGAAGGCTTGGGTTTCATCCAGTCGATGCAGATTCTCGACGGCGGGCGCATCTCGATTGCCGCGCTCGCGCTCGGCATCGCGCAGGGCGCTTACGAGTCGGCGCTCAAGTACTCGAAGGAGCGGCAGCAGTTCGGCAAGCCGATCTCGGAGTTTCAGGCCATCCAGTTTAAGCTGGCCGACATGGCGACGCAGATCGACGCCGCGCGCCTGCTGATGTACCGCGCCGCCGCGATGAAGGACGCGGGCCGCAAGACGACGAAGGAGTCGTCGATGGCGAAGCTCTACGCCTCGGAGATTTCAGTCAAAGTCTGCGAGGAGGCGATCCAGATTCACGGCGGCTACGGCTACACGAAGGACTACCCGCCCGAAAAGTACTGGCGCGACTCGAAGCTCTGCACCATCGGCGAGGGCACGTCCGAAATCCAGCGACTGATCATCGCCAAGCAGATTCTGAGCGGCGTCTAACGAATGCGGCGCGCGGCGAAGCCTCAACCGCTCGTCGCCGGCATTAAGAACTTCGCAAAAGAAAGGAAACCTCACCATGAGCGAAGAGCCGACTGAAAACCTGAGCGGCCGAAACACATTCGAGGAGCGCGTGCTCGCTGAATTGGCGAACATCAGCGGTCGTCTGTCATCGCTGGAAACGCGGATGTCCTCTATGGAAGGGCGGATGTCCGCGTTAGAGGCAAAGGTTGATACGCTCGGAGAGAAGGTTGACGCGCGATTGCGCGAGACGCGACCGATCCGGGAGGCCGTGCTCTCGCGGGTCGAGATGATCGACGGGAAGCTGGACATCCTCAACCACGACATGTTGGAGATGCGCGCCGAAGTCAATATGTTGAAGCGGCGGCAGCCGCCGGCCGCGTGAGTTTGAGACGGGGTTTTAAATTCGACGAGTGAGCGCGACGAACGCGACAACCGAAATCGAACGCATCCTCGCCGGCGACGCGCGGGCGGTGGCGCGCGCCATCTCGAAAGTCGAGGACGGCGTGGGGGGCGCGGCCGCGCTGATGAAGTCCGTCTTCCCGCACACGGGGAAGGGGCTGGTCGTGGGCGTGACCGGGTCGCCGGGGGCGGGGAAGTCGTCGCTGGTTGATCGCCTCGCCGGGCTGTACCGCGCGCGCGGGGAGAAGGTGGGGATCGTCTGCGTCGATCCGTCGAGTCCGTTTTCGGGCGGCGCGATCTTGGGCGACCGCATACGGATGCAGGCGCTCGGACTCGACCCCGGCGTCTTCATCCGCTCGATGGCGACGCGCGGCGCGCTCGGCGGACTCGCGCGCGCGACCGTCGACGCCGTGGCGATTCTCGACGCCGCGGGCTACGGGAAGGTCGTCGTCGAGACGGTCGGGGTCGGGCAGGACGAGGTCGAGATCGTCAAGACGGCGGACGTGAGTGTCGTCGTGCTCGTGCCCGGCATGGGCGACGACGTGCAGGCCATCAAGGCCGGCATCATGGAGATCGGCGACGTGTTCGTCATCAACAAGGCCGACCGCGACGGCGTCCTGCGCACCGAGAAGGAACTCGAAGCGATGCTCTCGCTCGCCACGCGGCCCGACGGCTGGGAGCCGCCCATCGTGAAGACCGTGGCGACCGAGGGCCGCGGGGTGGAAGAATTGGCCGCGGCCGTCGAGAGCTACCGCGAGTTCCAGCGCACGGGGGAGGCGAGCCTCGCGCGCCGCACTTCGGTCGCGCGCTGGCGACTGCTGGAACTGCTGCGCGAGCGGCTGCTCGCGCGCGCG
>DATCVD010000570.1:0-2454 GCA_036567125.1 Pyrinomonadaceae bacterium
CGCGGGCCGTGAGCGTCTTGGCGCGCAGCTCGCTGATCAGTTGCGGCGTGACGGCCGCGCCGTCGGGCGCGACCTTCGAGAGGCGTTCGAGCAGGTCGGCGGCCTGCCGCTGCGCGGCCTGCCACTCCGAGGCCGAGAGGCTGACCTGCACCTGCATCAGCTTCGTCGGCAGGTCTTCCGGGTAGGCGCGCTCCAAGTCGCCGGCGAAGACGCGGGCCTGCTCGATCTGGCCCGTGCGGAGGTGCGCCTCGGCCATGTAGTAGAGGCCGGCGCGGTGGCGGGCGTCCTGCTTGAGCACCTCGCGCAGGTCTTCGATGGCGGCCTTCCCGTCGCCGGAGCCGAGGAGCAGCCGCGCGCGCAGGAGCCGCGCCTGCTGATCGCTCGGGCTCTTGTCCAAGACGCCCTTGACCTGCGCGTTCGCGCCCGCCACGTCGCCGCGCACCATCAGCAACTCGGCCAGACGGTAGCGGGCCGGCAGGTAGTCGGGCGACTGCTCGGCGATCTCGCGGTAGGCGCGCACGGCGTCGTCCTGCCGCCCCGTCTGCGAGTAGAAGTCGGCGAGGACGGCGCGGCCCTCGGGCCGGTCGCCGTCGAGCGAGGCGAGGCCGCGGACGGCCTCTTCGGCGCGGTCGAGCTGCCTCGTGTTGAAGATGTAGAAGGAGGCGAGCGTGCGGCGCGCGTCGCGGTTCTGCGGATCGACTTCGACGGCGCGGCGGAAGTGGCGCTCGGCCACGTCGAGCCGGTTCTGCTGCACGTTGAAGCGGGCGTATTCGAGGTGCGCGATCGCCGCCCCGTCGTTGACCTCAAGCGCGCGGCGGTAGGTCTCCTCGGCCTTCGTGTTGTCGCCCGTCTGGCGGTAGTAGAGCGCGAGGCTCATCATCGTCTCGACGCGGCGGGGGTCGAGTTCGAGCGCGCGCTGGAGCGCGGCGAGCGCGCCCGGCCGGTCGCCGTCGGCGTAGAGGAGCGAGCCGCGCAGGACGTGGCCCTCGACGTGGCCCGGGTCTTTCTGGAGGACTTCCTCGGCGAGCCGCTTGGCCTCGTCCTTGTACTGCGCGTGCTTGGTCTGCTGGAAGCCGACGAGGTAGTAGTTGGCGAGGCGGACGCGCGCGTCGAGGTTGTTGGCGTCGAGCGCGGCGGCGCGCTGCAACTCACTCATCGCCTCCGAGAACTGGCCCGTGCCCTCGTAGGCGCGGGCCAAGCCCCAGTGGGCCGCGGCCGCGTTCTCGTCGATCTGGATGGCGTTGCGGAATTCGAGCACCGCCTCCTGAAACTTGCGCTCCTTGAGCAGGCTCTCGCCGCGCGCGAGGTGTTCGGCCTTGGCCTTTTCGGGGTCGGAGCAGGCGGCGAGCGGGACGACGAGCAGCAGGCAGGCGAGCAGGACGAACAGCGGCCCCCGGCGCGCGCCGGGGCGTTGGCACTCACTCTGGTTCATCGAAGTTCTAAAACTCCTCGCGCCGCCCGCGTCGCTGTCGCACTTGACCGGGGCAACGGTCGTGGCGCGACTTCGGCGCGGCGGGTCGTAGTCTGTTTTCCGCGTCGGCCACGACGGGCGGCCGACTCTCTTTCTAGGAACCTCCCTCCGAACTTCGGGAAAGTCCCAATCCGGGCTGTCTTCCTGTAACGGGGGTTGTGGCCGTTACGGGCGATTCTACAACACGGACGCGCGCGCGCCGTAACCCGCGTGCGCCCGAAAAGACTTTAGTCGGGCACGAACGCCGGCAGGTGCGGCGCGGCGAGCGCGGCCACTTCGGTGGCGGTTCGCAGCGCCTCCTCCTCCGAGCGCCCGACGGGGACGACGACCCGCACCATCGCGCCGTCCGAGCGGCGGCGCGCGACGCTGTCGAGCACGGTGTAAATCTTCCCCCAGTACTCGCTCGCCACCGCGCGGCCGCGCCCGTGATACCAGTAAACCAAGAGGCTGCGCTGCCCGCCGCTCTCGATGATGTAGCGGTTGGCCTCGATGGCGGGGCCGCCGCCCTGCGGCGTGATGTGGAGGCGGCCGGCGTCCGTCATCGCCCAGCCCGAGCCGGGCAGGCAGTTGAGCGGGCTGTGGTAGGTCGCGCCGTTGCGCTGCGAGGCGTAGTAGCCGACGTAGAAGTTGGCGGCCGCGCCGTCGGTCTCGCGCCGGAAGTCGCGCGCGAGGTAGTCGTCGGCGCGCAGCACCCGCTCGGTCTCGGCGTCGAACTTAGTGTCCGCGCCGCGCTGCCGCCACGCGCCGAGTTCCGCGGGAAACTCTCTGAGCGCGCGCCGCTCGACGCGCGCCTCGCCGACGCGCTCCCACGCGTTGACGAGCGCGCCGCCCGCCACGAGCAGCGCCACCAACGCCCAGAAATGCCAGCCGCGACCTTTCGCCATCCGTCACCTCACGAACTCAACACGCCCTCGCCGACCTCGTCGGCCGCCTGCTGGTGCTGCGCGGCGGTCGCGCCGTGGCCCGAAGCGCCGTGGCCCGCG
>DATCVD010000571.1:0-2250 GCA_036567125.1 Pyrinomonadaceae bacterium
GGGAACGCCGACGAGCTGCGCGCGCTCGTCGAGCGCACGGTCGGGCGGGCCGACGACGGCACGATCATCGGCGCGTCCGCCGTCGAAACGCTCGCCCTGCGCCACGACACCGGCGGCGCGGACTTCGCAGACCCGTGGGCCGGCTGCTCTTTCAAAGACGAGGTCAAGCGCTTCGAGGAGAACCTGATCGAGCGCGCGCTGCACGACGCGCGCGGCCGCGTCTCGCACGCCGCGCGGCTGCTCGGCTTCCGCCACCACGAGTCGCTCAACTGGCGGCTCAAGAACCGCAACAAGAGCCTGCTCGCGGCGCGCACGCCGGCCGCCCCGCGCCGCCGCAGCATCATCCGCAAATTTGACTGACGCCGCGAACGGCCGGCGGCGTTGTAGAATGTGTGCCGACGACGCGTTGACGGCCGGAGGGCCGGGGAGGGAGTTTGAGGTGAGTTCAATCGTGAGCTGCCCGAACTGCGGCGCGCGCAACCGCGTGGACGACGCGGCGGCCGCTAGGGGCCGCCCCGTCTGCGGCCGCTGCGGCGTGCCGCTCTCGACCGATTCATCTCCGGCGCAGACGACCGAAACCAAACCGTTCGCCGTCACCGACCAAACCTTCGAGAGCGAGGTGATCGGCGCGGGCGGCGTGCCCGTGCTCGTCGACTTCTGGGCCGCGTGGTGCGGGCCGTGCCGCATGATCGCGCCCGCGCTCGACGAGTTGGCCGCCGAGTCGCGCGGCCGCTACCGCGTCGCCAAGCTCGACGTTGACGCGAACCCCGTCACCGCCTCGCGCTTCCAAGTGCAGAGCATACCCACGCTCATCATCTTCAAAGACGGACGCCCCGCCGACCGCATCGTCGGCCTCCAGCCCAAGCAAGCCCTCGCGGCACGTCTCGCGGCGCACCTGTAAAAGCCGTGAATCGTGAATCGTGAATCGTAAATAGAGAGGACAAAACTTCTTTCTATTTACGATTCACGATTCACGGCTCTTCACGGCTCTTTGACCGTGACGCTGATCTCTTTCGTGCCGCAGGGCGACTTGACGGCGATGATGAATGTGCCGGGCGTCTTGCTGATCGAGCTGACGGTGAAGCGCGCGGTGTCCGGCTCGGTCTCGTTCGTCGGCTCGCGCAGGATGATGATGTCAGACCAGTTGGGCGTGGTGGCCGTCAGGCGCGTGAGGTCGCCGCCGCCTTCGAGGCGCGCGACGATTGCGCCGCTCCCGCCGGGGGCGAGCGCGAGCGATGCTTCGGCGAGGGCGAGCGCGCACTTCTGCTGCTGCTGACGCACCGGGTGGGTGCGCCGCGTCCGGCCCGGCCTCGCCGCCGCGCCGGCCGACTCGGTCGGCGTCGGGGCGGCGGCCTCCGCGTTTTTAGTCTCGTCGGTTTTGGCGGCCGGCCGTGGCGCGACTGCTTCTTCGCGCGCCCGCCCGGCTTCGGGCGAAGGCGTTGACTCGGGCGTCGATTCAGGTGTCGGCGAGGGCGTTGCCTCCGGCGGACGCGCGGCTTCGGGCGAGGGCGACGCTTCGGGCGAAGGCGTCGCGTCAGGCGAGGGCGACGGGGTCGGCTCGGTCGTCGGCTCGGTCGTCGGTGCGGGCGACGCCTTCGCGGTCGCGCCTTCGGCCGTCGTCTCCGCAACCTTCGCCTCGTCGGTCTTCACTTCGGGCGACGCCGACGCGGCGGGCTGCGGCGACGGCGTTGACGGCTGCGCCGCCGTGGGCATGCGGATGTCGATGCCGGCGGTCGAGCCGTGAACCTTGCGGTAGAGCGCGGTGATGACGGCGCGGCGCGCGGGGTCGGGTCGCGTCGGGTCGTACGACTTGATGTAGGAGGCCAGCGCCTCGCGGTTGTTGCCGGCCGAGGCGAGCGCGACGCCGAGCCGCCACTGCGTCGCGCGCCAGTACGCGCTCGACTCCGGCAGCACCGTCAGGGCGCTCCTGAGTGACGCGATGGCTTCCTCGACCTTACCCTGATTGAAGAGCGCCCAGCCGTGCGCCTCCTCGATGCGGCCGCGCACGACGTTCGACAAGAGCGTGCGCGACATTTCGGGCACGCCGGGGGCCGCGCCCTGACGGAGCGCGTTGGCGCGCAGGTCGCGCAGCTCGTCGGCCATCGCCGCGACGGGGGCCTGCGGGGCCGCGAGTCCCGCGTCCACGCTCTTGCGCGCTTCTGTGATGAGCGCGAGCGCGGTGGGCAGGGCGGCGCGCCGGCGGAGCAGGCGGTTGGCGGCGTGGAGTTGGCGGAAGGCGCGCATCTCGTC
>DATCVD010000572.1:0-2021 GCA_036567125.1 Pyrinomonadaceae bacterium
CCTCGCGCGGGCGCGCGGGTTCGTCGCGCGACCGCGGCCCGACCGCTGGCACCAGAAGCCGACGGCGATGATGGGCGGCGTCGCCATCTTCCTGTCGGTCGCGCTCGCCTACCTCCTGTTCCTCGGCCGGATGCCGCACCAGCCGCACGGCTGGGTGGTGCTCGTGGCAAGCGCGTTCCTCTTCCTCGTCGGCCTGATCGACGACCTGCTGCACGTCAAGCCCTACCAGAAACTGATCGGGCAGCTGATGGGCGCGGCCTTCGTCGTCTACTACGGGCTGGCGCTGCCGTGGACTGGCTCGGCGCTCGTCAACATGGCCATCACGGTCGTCTGGCTCGTCGGCATCACGAACGCCGTCAATCTGCTCGACAACATGGACGGGCTGGCCGCCGGGATCGCGGCCGTCGCGGCCTCGTTCATGGCGGCGAGCTTCCTCGTCAACGGGCGGCCGGCCGAGGCCACGCTGATGGCCGTGTTCGCCGCCGCGCTCGTCGGCTTCCTCGTCTACAACTCGAACCCGGCGTCGATCTTCATGGGCGACTGCGGGTCGATGTTCGTCGGCTTCTTTCTGGCGAGCACGGCGCTCCTGAGCGCGGAGGGCGCGCGCGGCCGCTCCTTCATGATCGTCATCGCCGTACCCGTCCTGATCCTGCTCATCCCGATCTTCGACACGACGCTCGTCACGGTCTTGCGCAAGCTCGCCGGGCGCTCCGCCTCGCAGGGCGGGCGCGACCACGCCTCGCACCGGTTAGTCGCCTTGGGGATGACGGAGCGCCACGCCGTCTGGATGCTCTACGGCTTCGCCGCGCTCTCCGGCCTGCTCGCGATGGCGGTCTTGCGGCTGAGCTTCGACCTGAGCCTCGCCGTGATCGCCGGCTTCACCGTCGCGCTCACGCTCGTCGGCGTGTACTTGGCGGGCGTCAAGGTGTACGACGAGGAGGAGGTCGCGCGGGCGCGCGAGAAGCCGCTCGTCGCCTTCTTCGTCGATCTCTCGTACAAGCGGCGCATCTTCGAGGTCGGCTTGGACGTAGTGCTCATCACGCTCTCGTACTACGCCGCCGACACGCTGCTCTACGGGCCGATGACCGAGGCGGCGCGGTGGCAGCTCTTCCTGCGGACGATCCCCGTCCTCATCTCGGTCAAGATGTTCGCCTTCCTCGCCGCGGGCGTCTACCGCGGGCTGTGGCGCTACATCTCGATTGACAACCTGATCGTGTACGCGAAGGCGGTCGTGTTCGGCTCGGCCGGCAGCGCGCTGGCGCTGCTCGTCGCGTTCCGCTTCGCCGGGCTGTCGCGCGCCGTCTTCGTGCTCGACGCGATGATCCTCTTCCTGATGCTGGCCGGCAGCCGCGTCGCCTTCCGCCTCTTCCGCCGCGTCATCCCCCTGCGGGCAGCGGGCGGCGGCCGCCGCGTCCTCATCTACGGCGCGGGCGACGGCGGGGAACTGCTGCTGCGCGAGATGCTGAACAACAGCGAGCTGCGACTGACCCCGGTCGGCTTCCTCGACGACGACCCGCTCAAGAAGGGCAAGCGCATTCACGGCCTGCGCGTGCTCGGCGGCAACGGCAGCCTGCGCGCGATCTGCGCCGAGCAGCGCGTCGAAGAGGTGCTCGTCTCCAGCGTCAAGGTCGCCGAGGACAGGCTCGAAGAGATCCGGCGCGACTGCGAGGCCACCGGCGTCGCCCTCAAGCGGATGCGCATCCAGTTCGAGGAGATTTAGCGGCTGTTAGCTGTTAGCTTTCAGCCAGAAGAGATAGAGTTTTCATCTCCCGACCTTCACGCCGGCTCCGGCCGTTGGTTTTGCTAACAGCTAACAGCTAACAGCTAACAGCTAACAGCTTCCTTTGCCCGATCAGATCACCAGCATCGACTTCGGCCCGGCGTGGCGGCGCGCTCTGCTCGTCGTGCCGGTGGTGGTCGCGGCCGCCTGCGTGTGGTTCGCGGCGCGCTGGTATCTGGGCAACGAGTTGGCGGTGTGGGTGCCGGCGGTCGAGGGCGTGTCGCGCGCGTCGCTGGTGGCC
>DATCVD010000573.1:0-13291 GCA_036567125.1 Pyrinomonadaceae bacterium
CCGCGGCCGCGCCGTCACGCCCCGCGCCCGGCGCGGCCGGGATGCCGCTTATCGAAACGCCGCTTGCGGGCGTATGATGCCGTCAGCGGATCGCTCCCGTTGATTTTCGGTTAAAGTCTCTTCAGATGTCACGACGCCAGCCCCCCGGCCCTTCGCCCCTGCTCCTCGGCCTCGACCAGCTGCCGAAGGTGCGCCGCGACCTGCTCGGCTTCTACGCCGGCCTGCACCGCGCTTACGGCGACGCGGTGCGCGTCCGCCTCGGCCCCTACGTCCAGCACCTCTTCTTCCACCCCGATCAGGTCAAGGAAGTGCTCGTAACGCACGCCGACCGCTTCGTCAAGATCAAGCGCGCGCGCCAAGTGCTCTCGCAGTGGGACGGCAACGGCCTCGTCCTCAGCGAGGGCGCGTTCTGGCAGCGGCAGCGGCGTCTCATGCAGCCCGCCTTTCACAACGACCGCGTCCGCCGCTACGGCGAGACGATGGTCTCGATCACGGCGCGGCTCAGGGACGAGTGGCACTCGGCGGCCGCGCGCGCCGGCCACCTCGACCTCGACGCGAACGACGCGATGACCGCGCTCACGCTCAACATCGCCTCCGAGACGCTCTTCGGCGCGGACATCTCCGGCCAGACCGCGCGGCTGGGCCGGGCCATCGCCGTCCTCTCGGACGAGGCCGTCAAGGAGTTGCAGGAGCCGGCGACGCTCCCGCGCTGGCTGCCGCTCCCGCGCGTGCGCCGCAAGTGGGAGGCCGTCGATCTGCTCGACACGACGGTGCGCGAGATCATCCGCGAGCGCCGCGCCGCGCCCGACGGCGACCGCGGCGACCTGCTCTCGATGCTGCTCGAAGCCGTGGACGAGGAGCACGACGGCACGCGGATGACCGACGAGCAGGTGCGCGACGAGACCATCACCCTCTTCCTCGCCGGCCACGACACCTCGGCCGCCGGCCTCACGTGGCTCTGGCACAACCTCGCGCGCCACCCCGAAGTTTTAGCGCGCGCGGCCGCCGAAGTTGACGCGCTCGGCAACCGCCTTCCCACGGCCGCGGACTTGAAACGACTGCCCTACCTCGACAGCGTCCTGAAGGAGACTTTACGACTGCACCCGCCGGCCATCGGCGTCTTCACGCGCGAGGCGACGCGGGAGGTCGAGATCGGCGGCTACCCCGTGCGGCGCGGTCACCACGTCCAACTGATCTCCTTCGTCACGCAGCGCGACCCGCGCTTCTTTCCCGCCCCCGAACGGTTCGACCCCGAACGCTTCGCGCCCGGCCGCGCCGAAAGCATTCCGCAGTACGCCTACTTCCCCTTCGGCGCGGGGCCGCGCGTCTGCATCGGCCGCCAGTTCGCACTCGTCGAGATGCTGCTCGTCGCCGCCACCATGCTGCAAACGCTCACGGTCGCGCCGCCGCCCGGCGCGCCCGCGGTCGAACTCCTCCCGCACCTCTCGCTCCGCCCCAGAGGCGGGCTGCCGCTGCGCTGGATGGTTAGGAGTTAGGAGCTAGGATTTAGGAGTTAGGATTTAGGGAAGAACTGCTTTTACTAGCTCCCAGCTCCCAGCTCCCAGCTCCCAGCTCCTAAATCCTAAATCCTGCCTCCTGACTTTTCCCTATTGACTGCGGGCCGCGCGCGGGTCTAATCTTTCGCCCACCAAAACAGGGCCGTCCGAACAGGGAGCGGCTAACGTCCGACCTCGCAGCGCCAGCCCGCATCCTCTTCCGCGACGACCCGGAGACTTCCGAGGGCGGGATCGTTCTGATCCCCGCCGCCGCCGTCCGAGAAAGGAGCCTTCCGCGAAATGCAGTACGTCCGCCAACCATCTTCGCCGCGCATCTTCGCCGCGCTCGTCGCCCTCTGCCTCGCCGCCGTCCCCCTCGCCGCGCAGAACGACGAGGACACGCCCGCCTACCGCGACTACAAGGGCGTCACCATCGGCATGTCGGCCGACGAGGCCCGCGCCAAGCTCGGCGCGCCGACCGACAAGAGCGACGCGCAGGACTTCTACAACGTCTCCGGCAAGCAGACCGTGCAGGTCTATTACGGCGCGGACAAGAAGGTCTCGGCCGTCGTCGTCACCTACCTCGACGCCCGCGGCGACGTGCCCGCGCCCAAAAACATCTTCGGCACGGACGCCGAGGCCAAGCCCGACGGCTCCGTCCACCGGATGGAGCGCTACCCGAAGGCCGGCTTCTGGCTCTCCTACAGCCGCACGGCCGGCGACGCGCCGCTCGTCGTCGTCACGCTCTCGAAAATCAAGTAGCGCGACGAACGCCGGCAGCGCGCTCAGCCGCGCTCGGCCGCACAGGGCGCGGCGCGCCCGATCCAATTTTTTGTCGCGCGCGCCGTCGCCCCGCGATCCATTTTTTGTCGCGGCGCGTGCCTCATGTGCGGCCGCGCGCGGACGCCGCCCGCGCCGCGCCGCGCACGATTTTCGTTGACAGACGCCGCGGCGCGGCGTACAAGCTTTTCGCGCCTTACCCCCGAGAGCGTCATTCATTCTCAAATTCGGACTGTTACCGGCTGACGCGACAAGCGCGTCCGCCGTCCTTGCGAGTCGCGCCGGTTCCCGCCCGCCGCCCCCTCGCCCGACAGCGACCTAACCTCTGACCCGATAAGGAGAATCTACCGAATGTCGAAGCTCAGAAATTCCCTCTTCGCCCTCACTGGTTTAGCACTCGTCGCCGCGGCCGCGCTCCTCGGCGGCACGCCGGCCGGCGCGGACAACGGCCCCAACCACCGCGTCCGCAACCTCAATTTCGGCGTCTCCGGCGGCAACGTCAACGACGCCAGCCGCTCGTTCTGTTGCAGCGGCACGCTCGGCTCCCTCATCACCGACGGCACCAACCAGTACATCCTCAGCAACAACCACGTGGTCGGCCTCGCCGGCCGCGCCCGCGTCGGCGATGACGTGTCGCAGCCCGGCCTGATCGACAACGGTTGCCGCATCGCCGACGTGGTCGCCGACTTCACGGCCGCGCCCGCGCTCTCGGCCAACGTCGACGCCGCCATCGCGCAGCTGCGGCCCGGCATGATGAACCCGCTCGGCGCGATCGAGGACATCGGCACGATCAGCAGCACCGTCCGCAACGCCTCGGTCGGCCTCCCCGTCCAGAAGAGCGGGCGCACGACCGGCCACACGACCGGCGCGGTCAGCTCGATCAACACGACCGTCTCGATCCGCTACCCGAAGAGCTGCGGCTCCGGCGGCGGCACGGCCTTCACGTTCCGCAATCAGGTCGTCGTCACGCCCGGCACGTTCAGCGCCGGCGGCGACTCCGGCTCGCTCATCCTGACGAACGACTCGAACAAGCAGCCGGTCGCGCTCCTCTTCGCCGGCAGCAGCAGCTCGACCATCGGCAACCCCATCGGCGAGGTGCTCACGCGGGTCGGCTCGTCGCTCGGCCGCCCGGTCTCGTTCGTCGGCGCGGGCGGCGGCGCGCAGGCCGCCTCGCTCGGCTACACCATCTCCTCCGAGGGGGTCTTCATGCAGCAACTTCCCGAAGCGGCGGCCGACGTGGCCCGCGCCGCGCTCGCGCGCAACGAGTCCGCGCTGATGGGGCGCGCCGACGTGCTCGGCGTCGGCATCGGTCAGGCTTCGCAAGACCCGACCGAGGCCGTCATCGTCATCTACGTCAACCAGAACGCCCGCGCGGCCGGGCGCGACCTGCCGAAGGCCATCGACGGCATCCGCGTCCGCCGCGTCTTCACCGACGAGTTCGTCGCCCGCTAGGCGCGGGCAGAGCAAGTTAAGGGAAGGGGAAAGGGGGAAGGGGGAAAGGGCGGAGGCTCACGGCCTCTTAACCCTTCCCGCTTCCCCTTTCCCCTTCCCCCCGCCCCGGCGCGCCGCCCGACGCCGGTTGCTTTTCCCCGCCCCGGTGCCTAAGATAGTCCGGTTTCCATTCTCCCTAAAATTTGAGCGCGAAGTGCGCGTCCGCACCGGTTGCCCGTGTGCGCGGCGCGCGCCGGGCGCGACGCGAGGCGACTCACATGGCAGACACCGGCGCAACGACGCAGGCCCAGCAGGACGCGACGCGCATCAGCGAGCTGCTGGCCGCGCGCCGCGACGAAATCCTCAACCTCTGGATCAAGGACAGGCTTGAGTCGGACGAGTTCCGCGACGAGTTGATCTCGAAGAAGGAGCTGCGCCAGCAGTCGCGCACGCTCTTGGAGTTCTTCAACGAGGCGGTGCGCGACTCCGGGGGCGAGTCGTTCGAGCACCCGGCCTTCGACGAGCTGCGCCGCTTCCTCAACGACATCTCGCACCAGCGGGCGGTGAAGGGCTACACGCCGGTCGAGAACGCGACCTACGTCATCGCGCTGCGCAACGCCGTCCGGCCGATGCTCGTCGAGGAGTACCAGTCGGAGGACGCCTTCAAGCTCGCCTCGCTGCTCGGCCACCTCGCCACGCTCATCGACAAGATGGCGCTCGTGATGATCGACAACTACATCCGCTCGCGCGAGGAGACCATCCGCCAGCAGCGGGCCGACATGATGGAACTCTCCACGCCCGTCATCAAGGTCTGGGACAAGATACTCTCGCTCCCGATCATCGGGACGCTCGATTCGCGCCGCGCCCAGCTGATGATGGAGGCGCTGCTCCAGCGCATCGTCGAGACCGGCTCGACCGTGGCGATCCTCGACATCACGGGCGTCCGCACGATGGACACGCTCGTCGCCAACCACCTGATCAAGACCGTCACGGCGGCCCGGCTGATGGGCGCGCGCTGCGTCCTGACCGGGGTCTCCCCAGCCATCGCCCAGACGATGGTGCAGCTCGGCATCGATCTCACGCAGATCACGACCCGCGCGCAGATGTCCGACGGCATCCGCTTGGCCCTTGAGATGGTCGGCCGCGCCATCGTCCCCACCCAGACGCTCGCGCAGCTCCGCCACCTCAACGGCTCGTCCCCCAACGGCCTCAAGGCCGCCGAGCAAGCGGCCGCCGCCAGCTCGGACAACGCAAAATAGAAAGCTGTTAGCTGTTAGCTAATGGCTGTTAGCAAGACCGAGGACGAAAACCGAACCGAAGGAGAAAGCTGAAACTGTCTTCCGCCGGCTAACGGCTAACGGCTATCAGCTAACAGCTTCTTATTAGATATGAACGGCTTACAGCGCATCCCGATCCTGAAGGTGGGCCGCGTGCTGATCGTCCCGATCCAGACCGACATGGACGATCACACGGTCGTGCACTTGCAGGAGCGCATCCTCTCCGAGCTTGAGCGCACGCGCGCGCGCGGCGTCCTGATCGACATCTCGCTGCTGGAGATGGTCGATTCCTTCATCGGCCGGATGCTCTCCGACATCGCCGCGATGGCCCGCATCATGGACGCGCGGACGGTCGTCGTCGGCATCCAGCCGGCCGTCGCCATCACGCTCGTCGAGCTGGGCCTTGAGTTGAACGGCGTCTCGACCGTGCTCAACGTGGACGAGGGGATCAGGCTGCTGCGCGACGACTTCGGGATCGACGAGAACTGCGACGACGAGGACGCGCCGGGGGGGTTAAGCGGGTTTGGACACGCGGTCGATCACCCTTGAGTCCGAGCAGGACATGGTCGCGGCGCGCAGCGAGGTGCGCGCGCTGGCCGCGGCCGTCGGCTTCCGCCTGCTCGATCAGACGCGGCTCGCCACCGTCACCTCCGAGCTGGCGCGCAACATCCTCAAGTACGCCAAGCGCGGCCGCCTGATCGCGCAGCCCACGCAGGGGCCGCGCGGGCGCTCCGGCATCCGGCTCATCTTCGAGGACAAAGGCCCCGGCATCCCCGACATCGACGCCGCGATGCGCGACGGCTTCACCACCGACCGCGGCCTCGGCAAAGGGCTGCCCGGCTCGAAGCGTCTGGTCGACGAGTTCCACATCGAGTCCGAGTTGGGCCGCGGCACGCGCGTCACGGTCGTGCGCTGGCTGTGAAAAGCAGGGGTCAGAGGTCAGAGGTCAGAGGTCAGTCAAACCTTCTTTTCTAACCTCTGGCCTCTAACCTCTGACCTCTGTTTCTTATGCGTTCGATCCAGTCGATGGAGGTGGCCGACGACGCGCAGGTGGGCGCGGCGCGGCGGGCCGTGCACGGTTTTGCGAAGCGCGTCGGCTTCACCGAGCGCGAGCTGGCCGAGATCGACATCGTCGTGCAGGAGATCGGCACGAACGCCGCGCGCTACGCGACGGGCGGCGGCGCGATCCACTTCGCCCCGCCGCTCGGCGCGGAACCCGGCCTCGAACTCTTCTACTCCGACAAGGGGCCGGGCATCGCCGACGTGGAGCGCGCCGTGCGCGACGGCGTCACGACGGGCGGGAGTTTGGGCGCGGGCCTCGGCGCGATCCGCCGCCTCATGCACGAGTTCGACTACTACTCGACCGTCGCCGCGCCCCGCCCGCGCGGCATCTCCTCCCCGCTCCGCCGCACGACGCACGGCACGGCGCTGCTGTGCCGCAAGTGGGTCGAGGCCGCCCGCCTCGAACAGCACCACGCGGCGACCGCGCGCCGCTACGGCGCTTGGAGCCGGCCGCGCCCCGGCGAGACAGCGAACGGCGACGCCTACTTCATCCGCCGCCGCTCGGGCCAGACGCTGCTCGCCGTCGTGGACGGCCTCGGCCACGGCCACGGCGCGCAGGAGGCCGCGAACGGGGCGCTCGAAGTCCTCTCGGCGTGGCAGGGCGAGGGGCTGGAAGAGGTGTTCCAGCGGACGCACGACCGCCTGCGCTCGACGCGCGGCGCGGTGATGGGCGCGTGCGTGGTGGACACGCGCCGCGCCGCTTTCTACTATGCGGGCGTCGGCAACGTCGAGGTGCGCGTCTTCAACTCGCCGGAGCCGATCCGCCCGATCTCCGCGAACGGCACGCTCGGCGCGCGGCTGGGCCGCCTGCGCGTCTGGCAGTTCCCGTGGGCCGAGGGCGCGACGGTCGTCCTCGCCTCCGACGGCCTCAGCGCCTCTTGGGACGTGAACGACTATCCGGGGCTGCTCCAGAAGAGTCCGCAGCTCATGGCCGGCGTCCTCATGCGCGACTACAGCCGCACCTCCGACGACGCCACGGTGCTGGTCGCGAGGACGTAAACAGCCGTTAGCTGTTAGCTGTTAGCTGTTAGCTGTCAGCTTTCGGCCGGAAGAAAACGGCTCACGGCCTCCGCGCCGGGTTTAGTTTTCGGTTTTGCTAACAGCTACGATTCACGATTCACGATTCACGATTCACGGCTTTTTGCGATGCAAGAGATTCAGACAACGAGGCTCGGCGACATCTACGTCCGGCGCGAGTCGGACATCGTCAAGGTGCGCGACCGCGTCCGCCGCCTCGCGCGCGAGATGGGCTTCGACCAGACGACGCAGATCAAGATCACGACGGCCGTCTCCGAGCTGACGCGCAACATCTACGAGTACGCGCGCTCCGGCGCGATCACCCTCGCCGTCGCGCAGTTCGGCCCGGCCGCGACCGGCTTGCAGGTCACGGCGCGCGACGACGGCCCCGGCATCGACGAGCGCACGGTCGCCGACATCATGTCGGGCCGCTTCCAGTCGCCGCACGGCCTCGGCGTCGGCCTCGCCGGCACGCGCCGCCTGATGGACGACTTCCAGATCGAGTCGAAGGGGGGCGCGGGCACGCGCGTCACCATCGTCAAGTGGCTGCCGCCCTCGGTCGCGGCCGGCGCGCGCGAGCGCGTCGAAGAGCTGCGCGCGCGTTTCGCCGAGACGGACGAGGAGTCGGCCGTCGAGGAGCTGGCGCAGCAGAACCGCGACCTCGCCGCCGTCCTCAACGAGCTGGAGGAGAAGCGCGAGGAGCTGGAGCGGCTCAACGAGGAGTTGAACCGCTCGAACCGCGAGCTGGGCGAGGCCAACGCGCGGCTGCGCGAGGTCGGCGAACTCAAGGAGGAGTTCCTCGCCGTCACGACGCACGACCTGCGCTCGCCGCTCACGGTCATCAGCGGCGTCATCAGCTTCTTCTCGTCGGGCCGCCTCGGCGAGCTGACGCCGGAGCAGAAGAACATGGTCTCGATGATGGAGCGCAACACGCACAACCTCATCGAACTGGTCAACGACCTGCTGGACTCGGCCAAGATCGAGTCCGGCTCGCTCCAACTCGAATTCGCGGCGGTCGAGCCGGCGGCGGTCGCCCACGAGGTTTACGAGTCGATGCGCCCGCTCGCCGAGCAGAAGGGGATCGCGCTCGAACTCGGCGTCGCGGACGAGTTGCCCGCGGCGCGGGCCGACCGCCAGAAGCTGCGGCGCGTGCTGGTCAACCTCGTCTCGAACGCTTTGAAGTTCACGCCGCGCGGCGGGCGCGTCACCGTCCGCGCCGCCGAGGAGGGCGCGCGCCTGCGCTTCTCCGTCTCCGACACGGGCGTCGGCATCCCCGAAGAAGACATCCCGCGCCTCTTCGACAAGTACGAGCAGGCCCGCTCGCGCGCGACCCGCAGCGAGAAGGGCACGGGCCTCGGCCTCTACATCACGCGCCAGCTCGTCGAGCTGCACGGCGGCCAGATCAAAGTCGACTCGCAGGAGGGCCGAGGCTCGACCTTCTCCTTCACGATCCCGAAAGACAGCAGTGAGGATTAGCTGTTAGCTGTTAGCCGTTAGCTTTTAGCCGGCAGAAGACGGATTCAGCTTTCGCTCTCACTTCAGGTTTTTGTTCTCAGTTTCGCTAACGGCTAACAGCTAACCGCCGACGGCTTTCATATGCACTACCACCTGATCGGAATCTGCGGGACGGCGATGGCGTCGCTCGCCGGGATGTTGCAGGCGCGCGGGCACAGGGTGACGGGGTCGGATCAGAACGTCTACCCGCCGATGTCGACGATGCTCGAAGGCTTGGGGATTCCGGTCGCGCAAGGCTACCGGCCCGACAACCTGAACCCGACGCCCGACTGCGTCGTCATCGGCAACGCCCTGTCGCGCGGCAACCCGGAGGTCGAGGAGGCGCTCGACCGCAGGCTCACGTACCGGTCGCAGGCCGAGGTCGTCAAGGAGGAGTTCATCCGCGGCCGCCGCTCGCTCGTCGTCGCCGGCACGCACGGCAAGACGACGACGACGAGCATCGCGGCGTGGGTGATGGAGGTCGGCGGCCTGAACCCGTCCTTCCTCGTCGGCGGCGTGGTGCAGAACTTCGGCAAGAGTTTCAGGGTGACGGGGAGTGAGCATTTCATCGTCGAGGGCGACGAGTACGACACGGCCTTCTTCGACAAGGGGCCGAAGTTCATGCACTACCTGCCCGAAGTGGCAATCGTCAACAACATCGAGTTCGACCACGCGGACATCTACCCCGACCTCGACGCGATCAAGACGGCCTTCGAGCGGCTGGTGAACCTCGTGCCCGCGCGCGGCCGCCTCGCCGCCGGGTGGGACAGCCCCGCGGTGCGCGAGGTGGTCGGCTCGATGGGCGCGCGCCTCCACACGCGGGTCGAGACCTTCGGCACCTCGGAGGACGCCGCGTGGCAGGCGCGCGACATAGACTTTTCGGGCGAGCGGACGCGCTTCAAAGTCTTCCGCGGGGGGCGCGCGTGGGGCGAGTTCGAGATGCCGCTCATCGGCCAGTTCAACGTGCGCAACTGTCTGGCCGTCATCGTCGCGGCCGAGGCGTGGGGCGTCGAGAACAACGCGATCCGGGAGGCGCTGGCGACCTTCCAGAGCGTGCAGCGGCGGATGCAGGTGCGCGGCACGGCGAACGGCGTGACCGTCATCGACGACTTCGCGCACCACCCGACGGCCGTGCGCGAGACCCTGCTCGCCCTGCGCGAGAAGTATGACGCGGGCCGCCTCGTCGCGGTCTTCGAGCCGCGCTCGGCCTCGTCGCGCCTCGCGGTCTTTCAAGACGAGTACGTCGAGGCGCTGCGGCAGGCCGACTACGTCGTCATCGCGCAGGTCTTCGAGCGCGACAAGGGCAGCAAGTACGGGCGGCTGCTCGACGCCGACGAACTCGTCCGCGACGTGGGCGCGGACGGCCGGACGCCCGCCTTCTGCCTCGACGGCGCGGACTCAATCGTCGCCCACCTCGCGCCGCGGCTCCGCGCGGGCGACACCGTCGCCGTCATGTCCAACGGCGGCTTCGGCGGCATCCACGACAAGCTGCTCGCGGCCATCGGCGGCGCGGGCGCGAAGAGCGCGACGGCCGACGAATAGCGCCGGGCTTAAGCGTTCCCCTCCGAGTTCTCCGCGCCCGCGACAATTACTCCCCTTCCCGCCGCCTCACTCGCCCTCGCGCGCGGGCCGGCCACGTCAGCCGCCGGCCGCGGGCTATCGCCCCTCCGCCGGCTTCGACTATACTTGCCCGCGTTCTACGAAAACTATTCCGGCTAACAGCTAACAGCTAACAGCTAACAGCCAACAGCTTCCCATGATCCTCGAACGCATCCGGCGGCGCGCGGCCGCAGATCCGCAGCACATCGTACTCCCCGAAGGCGAAGACCCGCGCACGGTCGTCGCGGCCGCCGCGTGCGCGCGCGACCGCATCGCGCGCGTCACCGTGCTCGGCTCCGAGGAGAAGATTCGTCAGGCCGCGCGCGACGCGAACGCAGACCTCTCCGGCGTCGAGATCATCGACCACCGCCGCGCGGCCGACTTCGACAAGACGGCCGCGCTCTTTCACGAACTGCGCCGCGCCAAGGGCCTCATGCCCGACGAGGCGCGCATCGCCCTCCAAGACCCGCTCTACTACGGCAACCTGCTCGTCCGGCAGGGCCGCGCCGACGGCTCGGTCGCGGGCGCGACGAACACGACCGCCCACACCGTCCGCGCCGCGCTCCACTGCGTCGGCGTCCGCCGCGGCTTCAAGCTCGTCTCCAGCTTCTTCGTGATGGTGCTGCCGCGCGCGGACTTCGGCGAAGCGGGCGCGCTCATCTACGCCGACTGCGGCGTGGTCGTCAACCCGACCTCGGTCGAGCTGGCCGAGATCGCCCTCGCCTCGGCCGACTCCTGCCGCGCGCTCTTAGAGGTTGAGCCGCGCGTCGCCATGCTCTCCTTCTCGACGAAGGGCAGCGCCGCGCACACGCTCGTCGACAAGGTCGTCGAGGCGACGAAGACCGTGCGCGCGCGCGTCCCCGAACTCGAAATCGACGGCGAGCTACAGGCCGACGCCGCGCTCGTCCCGAAGGTCGGCCAGTCGAAAGCGCCCGGCTCGCAGGTCGCGGGCCGCGCCAACGTCCTCATCTTCCCCGACCTGCAAGCCGGCAACATCGCCTACAAGCTGACCGAGAGGCTGGCCGGCGCGACCGCCATCGGCCCCGTCCTTCAGGGCCTCGACCGGCCCTGCAACGATCTCTCGCGCGGCTGCAAGGCCGAGGACATCGTCGACGCCGTCGCCATCACGGCCGTGCAGGCGCAGAGCCGCAAGGCGCAACCCTGAAGGCGGCGGCGACGTTCGCCAACGTCGGCGGGGCCGCGGGCCCGCCCCGCCCCCGCCGGAGTCTCTTCCGCCCGGAAGGAGTGTTCGATGAAGCGTCGTCGGTTGGGCCTGTTGGTCGTCGCGCTGTCGCTCGCCTGCGCCGCCCGCGCGCAACAGGTCGCCGATCCGAACTTCGACGCGAAGGTCGCCAAGCCGGCCTACGCGAAGAACGGCCCGCGCGTCCTCTTCGACGAGGCGCACAACAACTTCCACACCGCGACGGGGCGCTACAAGCCCTTCGCCGATCTGATCGCCTCGGACGGCTACCGCGTCACGCCGAACAAGCAGAAGCTCACGCGCGAAGTGCTCAAGGGCTTCGACATCTTCGTCACGGCGAACGCGCTCGGCGCGCCGGCGATGAACACGCCGGAGGCGTCGAACGCGGCCTTCACCGAGGAGGAGTGCGACGCCGTGCGCGACTGGGTGCGTGGCGGGGGGGCGCTCCTGCTCATCGCCGACCACGCCCCCATCGGCGCGGCCAACGCCTCTCTGGGCAAACGCTTCGGCGTCGAGATGAGCAACGCCTACACGCTCGACCCGGCGAACACGATCCCCGAAGACAACAACCCCGGCTTCATCGTCTACACGCGCGAGCGCGGACTCGCCGCGCACCCGATCACGGACGGGCGCAACCGCGAGGAGCGCGTCGGCCGCGTCATCGCCTTCACGGGCCAGTCGCTCAAGGGCGGCCCGGAAGCCTTCGCCTTCATGCGCCTCGCGGACACGGCGCAGGACGCCGTCCCGAACACCGAGCAGCGGACTTCGGCCGCGCGCCGCGCGCAGGGGCTGGCGATCAAGTTCGGCAAGGGGCGCGTCGTCGTGATGGGCGAGGCGGCGATGCTCTCGGCCCAACTCGCCGGCCCGAACAAGACGCCCTTCGGCATGAACCGCCCCGGCACCGACAACCGCCGCCTCGCCCTCAACATCCTCCACTGGCTCTCGCGGAAGATTTGAAAAAGCCGTTAGCTGTTAGCTGTTAGCCGTTAGCCGTTAGCCGTTTGTCTCTGACCCGCCGATCAAGTTCCGACGGGGCGCGGCGCGGGCGTCGGTCTGAAGGCTAAAAGCTAATAGCTAACGGCTAACAGCTAACAGCTAACGACTAACAGCTTTCCCCGGGCAACTCGCGGGGCGGCCCCGGGGCATCTGACTGGTAGCCATTATTCGGTCGTTCGTGAAGCACTTTCATCCCGACGGAGTTTTCTTATGAACACGCGCCGCGCAGTCCTCTTTCTCGCGTCCGCACTCTTTTTCCCGGCGAGCGTGAGCGCGCAATCGGGCCGGGTGCAGCCGCCCGCCGCGAGGCCCGGCCCCAGCCCCGCGCAGTCGCCGGCCAGTCCCGACGCGCAGCAGCAGCCGGACGTGCGGGTCTTCACCGAGGAGGTGCGCGTCCCCGTCTTCGCGCGCGACCAGTACGGCCGCTTCGACCCTTCGGTCGAACCGGACGACGTGCTCGTCCTCGAAGACGGCGTGCCGCAGCAGGTGCGGAGCATCCGCCGCCTCCCGGCCCACGTCCTGTTAGTCCTCAACACGGGCGGCGAACTCAACCCCGGTCAGCGCACGAACACGACGCGGCAGATGGCCCTGAACCTCGTCGGCCACTTGCGCGCGGGCGATTCGGTCGCCGTCATCCAGTTCAACCGCCGCACTGAACTCATCCAGCCGTGGACGACCGACTTCGAGGCCGCGCGCCGCACGCTTCGCGTCAAGCTCGCTTCGGGCAGCGGCGCGCGCCACGCCGAGGCGCTCGGCGAGGCCGCGCGCCTCTTCGCGGATCGGCCGCTCGGCAACCGCCACGTCGTGCTGCTGACCGACGGCGTCGAGACGCCGGGCGGCGACGTGACGCCGGAAGAGCTGGGCCGGGTCCTGACGGACGCGAGCGTGCTCGGCGGGCGCGCGGGCTACGCCGAGGCGTACCGGCGCTTGCAGGCGGC
>DATCVD010000574.1:0-2803 GCA_036567125.1 Pyrinomonadaceae bacterium
GGCCGAGGCGGCCGCCGCGCGCCGCGCCGAGATCGCCGCGATCGAGCGCGACTCGGCGCAGCAGACCGGCTTCCGCTCCGACGTGGTCACGCTCCACAGCGGCGGCGAATACTGGCTCTACCGCTACAAGCGTTACACCGACGTGCGGCTCGTCTTCGCGCCCGAAGAGCAGATCGCCTTCTTCGGCGGCGACTACGACAACTTCACCTACCCGCGCTACAACCTCGACGTGACCTTCTTCCGCGTTTACGAGAACAACCAGCCGGCGCGCGTCGAGCACTTCCTCAAGTGGTCGAAGCAGGGCGCGGCGGAGGGCGAGTTCGTCCTCGCCTCCGGCTTCCCCGGCTCGACGAACCGCCTGCTTACGCTCGCGCAGCTCAAGTACCAGCGCGACGTGGGGAACCCTTTGCAGATGCAGGTCTGGTCGTCGCGGCGCGACGCGCTCGCGCGCTACGCCGCGCGCGGGCCGGAGGAGGCGCGGCGCGCGCAGTCGGCCCGGCGCTCTCTGGAGAATTCGATCAAGCGGCTCACTGGGCAGCAGGAAGGCTTGGGCAACGCGCAGCAGTTTGCGAAGAAGGAGGCGGGCGAGCGCGAGCTGCGCGGGCGCGTCGCGGCCAACGCGGAGTGGAAGCGCGATTACGATCCGGCGTGGGCGCAGATCGAGGCGGCTTACGCCGGGCTGCCCCCGGTGGCGAAGCGCCTCGCCTTCTCGACCCTCGCGGCGTCGCGCCTCGGCAACGTCGCCTCGCTGCTCGTCCGCTACAGTGAGGAGGTGGGCAAGCCGAACGACCGGCGGCTCGACGAGCTGCGCGACAACCGGCTCGAAGCCTTCAAGGCGAGCCTGCTCTCGACCGCCACGATCTACCCCGACATGGAGGAGGCGATCCTCGCCGCGTGGTTCGAGGAGGCGCAGAAGACTTTGGGTGCCGACGACCCGTTCGTGCGCGCCGCGCTCGAAGGCCGGACGCCCGCCGAGGCCGCGCGCCGCGTCGTCGCGGGGACGAAGCTGGCGGACGTGGCCGCGCGCCGCGCGCTGCTCGAAGCCGGCCCCGAGGCGATCAGAAAGTCGGACGATCCGCTGCTCGCGCTCGCGCGCAGGGTCGAACCCGTCTACCGCGAGCTGCGGGCGTGGAACGAGCAGAACGTGCTGAGCGTGGAGACGACGGCCGGGCAGCGCATCGCCGCCGCGCGCTACGCCGTCTACGGCAAGTCGGTCTACCCGGACGCGACTTCGAGCCTCCGCATCTCCTACGGCAAGGTCGCCGGCTACGAGGAGGACACCACGCTCGTCCCCTTCAAGACCACCTTCTACGGCCTCTACGACCGCGCCGAGAGTTTCGGCGAGAAGCCGCCCTACAACCTACCGCCGCGCTGGAAGGAGGGCCGCGCGAAGATCGATCTGGCGACGCCCTTCAACTTCGTCTATACGGCCGACACCATCGGCGGCAGCTCCGGCAGCCCCGTCGTCAACCGCGACGCCGAGATCGTCGGCCTGAATTTCGACAGCAACATCCAGAAGCTGCCGAACCGCTACTGGTACATCGACGATCCGCTCGGCAGCCGCGCCGTCGCCGTCCACAGCGCCTCCATCATCCACGCGCTCGAACGCATGTACGGCGCGGCCAAGCTGGTCGAGGAGATCAGGGGCGGGCGGTGAAGAAGCTGTTAGCTGTTAGCTGTTAGCCGTTAGCTTTCAGAAACAGAAGGAGGCGGGAGGCGGTCTGATTGAGACCGCCTCCCGCCTCCTTCTTTGGCTAACAGCTAACGGCTAACAGCTAACAGCTAACAGCTCTTAGCTCACTTGTGGATCGGGTAGCGCGGGCGCTTCGGCCGGACGACGGGGTTCTTGGCGACTTCGGCGAGCGCGGCTTGGATGGCGCGTTCGAGCTGCGGGTCGCGGCCGGCCATGAAGTCGCGGGGCGTGATCTCGACTTCAAAGTCGGGCGTGATGCCGGCGTTCTCGATGCCCCACGAAGTGCCGTCCGGGTTGTAGGCCGCGCGGTTGGGCAGTTGTATCTGCCCGCCGTCGATGAAGCGCGGCGTGTAGACGTAGGGGCCGATGCCGCCGCCGCCGGTGCGCGTGCCGACGACGGGGCCGAGCCGCGCGAGCTTCCACATGAAGGCGAAGGTCTCGGCCGCGGAGAAGTTGTTGTCGTCGACGATTAAGACCTTCGCGGCGGGGCCGGGGTTGACGGGCGTCGGGATGTCGTCGCCCTCGCGGAACATGTAGTAGTAGAGCGGGCGGCGGCGCAGCCACTCGATCACGTAGTCGGGCGTGATGCCGCCGCCGTTGCCGCGCTGGTCGATGATGAGGCCCGCGCGGTCGCCGTTGCCGGCGATGCCGCGCAGGGCGTCCGTGCTGCCGCCGCCGCCCCAGTTCTGCACGTACACGTAGCCGACGCGCCCGCCGGTCGCCTGCTCGACGCGGCGTCTGAAACCTTCGACGCGGTTGGCCGCGCGCAGCGGCGTCTCGTTCGGGAGGGGGTAGACGCTCAGCGTGCGCGCGCCCTCGCCCGACACGTTCGGGCCGACCCTGATCTTAACCGCGCCCGGCCCTTTGCCCTCGAAGTAGCTGTAGACGCTGCGCGACGCGTCAACGTCCTTGTCGTCCACCGCGAGCAGGTATTCGCCGTCGCGCACGGAGACGCCGGGGCGGTCGAGCGGCGCGACGAACGTGCCGACGGTCGAGTGGTAGGGGATCGAGCGGTAGACGCGCTTGAAGCGGTAGCGGTTCTGATCGACTTCGTAGTCCGCGCCGAGCATGGCGACGCGGACGGGCGGGCCGGCCGGCGGCGGCGCGTCG
>DATCVD010000575.1:0-3518 GCA_036567125.1 Pyrinomonadaceae bacterium
GCTCGCGCGGCTGCTGCGCGAGGACGCACTCTCGCCCGCGCCCGCCGCGCGTTGACACAAGCCCCCACGCCCGTATAATTGCTCCTTTTGCGACGCGGCCGGAAATTCGGCCGGTCGCCACCGTGGCGGGTCGAGTCATGAGGATCGAAGTCGAAAGTCTGACCGCCGAGGGCAAGCCCTTCGAGCAATCTTACGCGCCCGGCGAACTCGCGCTCGAAGACGAGCACGCGGCGCTCGTCTCCGGCGTGCGCGCGTGGGGCCGCGCGAGCCGCAAGGATGACGAGGTGCGCGTCGGCGGGAGCCTCCAAACTTCGGTGGAGCTGCGCTGCGACCGCTGCCTCGGCCCCGTGCCCGTCCCGGTCAACGTCGATTTCGTCGCCAACTTCGTCCGCGCCGGCGACCCCTCGGCCGAGGCCAAAGAGCTGCGCGACGAAGACCTCGAAGTTTCCGTCTATGACGGCGACTCGGTCGACTTGGACGAGATCGTCCGCGAGCAGATCCTGCTCGCGCTCCCCGCGCGGCAGCTCTGCCGCGGCGATTGCAAAGGCTTGTGCCCCGCGTGCGGGAAGAACTTGAACACGGAACCCTGCGGCTGCGCCCGGCACGAAACCGATCCGCGCTGGGCCGCGCTCGCGGACATCAATAAAGAACGTGAATCGTGAATCGTAAATCGTGAATAGATCGGAACAGGTTTTTATCTATTCACGATTTACGATTCACGATTCACGAATGGAGCTATCATGCCGAATCCGAAACGCCGTCATTCAAAAGCGAGAACGAGGAAGCGCCGGGCGCACGACGCCTTGCGCGCGCCGCAGACCGTGGCGTGCCCGAACTGTCAGGAGCCGCGGCTGCCGCACCGCGTCTGCCCGAAGTGCGGCTTCTACAAGGGCCGCGAAGTCGTCCGCATCGACGCCGAAGTCTGACGCCGCGCGTCGCGCCCTCCGGAACTCGTCCGCCCACGCGACGGGATGAAAATCGCACGCCAACTGACGGGCAAGGTCGTCGTGGACGCGATGGGGTCTGACCGCGCGCCGCACCCGGAGGTCGACGGGGCGCTCGCGGCCGCGCGCGACCTCGGCGTCGGCGTCATCCTCGTCGGGCGGCCCGAGGTGGTCGAGCCCGAGTTGCGGCGCTGCGGCTGGCGCAGGCAGGGCGACCGCGGCGTCGAGTTCGTCGAGGCGGCCGAGGTGATCGGGATGAACGATCCCGTGGCGACCTCGGTGCGGCGCAAGCGCCGGAGTTCGCTCCGCGTCGGCGCGAAGCTCGTGGCCGAGGGGCGCGCCGACGGCCTCGTCTCCGCCGGCAACACCGGCGCGGCGATGGCGACGGCGATGCTGGTGCTGGGGATGCTCCCCGGCGTGGATCGGCCCGCGCTCGCCGCGCTCGTCCCGACGAAGTCCGGCCGCCCGACCCTGCTGCTCGACGTCGGCGCGAACTCCGACTGCAAGCCGCACCAGATGGCGCAGTTTGCTATCATGGGCGACGCTTACTCGCGCGCCGTGCTCGGAACCTCGCACCCCTCGGTCGGCCTGATGAGCGTCGGCGAGGAGGAGGCGAAGGGGAGCGCGCTGACGAAGGAGGCGTTCCCGCTGCTGCGCTCGATGGCGGGCCTGAACTTCGTCGGCAACGTCGAGGGGCGCGACGTGTTCACCGGAGCCGTCGACGTGATCGTGACCGACGGCTTCACGGGCAACGTGATGCTCAAGCTCTCCGAGGGCTTGCAGGAGGCGGTCATCTCGATGATCCGCAGCGAGCTGTCGGCCTCCGCGATCACGAAGGCCGGCGCGGTGCTGGCGCGGCCCGCGTTCCAGCGACTTAAAAAGCGGCTCGACTACGCGGAGTACGGCGCGGCCCCGCTGCTCGGCGTCAAAAACATCGTCGTCGTCGGCCACGGCAGCTCGAACGCGCGCGCGATTCGCAACGCCGTCCGCACGGTCAAAGAGTTCTCCGAGCACGGCGCGGCCGAGCGCATCGAGCGCGGCTTGGCCGAAACGAACGCGCTCGCGCGCGAGATGTCAGACGCGGGGCTGCGGATGCCGGAAGCGGTGTGATCGGGCCTTCGCTTCCGGCCCCCGAACGCTGCCCTGAAAGGTTGTGTGATGGCGAATCTGAACGCGAGGATCATCGGCACGGGGCGGTCTTACCCGGAAGGCGTCCTGACGAACGCCGACCTCGAACGGATGGTCGAGACCTCGGACGAGTGGATCGTCCAGCGCGTCGGCATCAGGCAGAGGCACAAGGCCGCCGAGGGCGAGTACACGTCGCTCTTCGCGGTGCGCGCCGCGCGGCAGGCCATCGAGCGGGCGAAGATCGACCCGGCCGAGATCGATCTCGTCATCTGCGCCACCGTCACGCCCGATCAAATCCTGCCCTCGACCGGCTGTCTGATCCAGACCGAACTCGGCGCGCACCGCGCCGCCGCCTTCGACTTGGCCGCCGCCTGCTCCGGCTTCCTCTACGGGCTGACGCTCGCCAACACGATGATCCGCACGGGGCAGTCGCGCCGCGCGCTCGTCATCGGCGCGGAGGTGCTGACCCGCTACGTCGATTACACCGACCGCTCGACCTGCGTCATCTTCGGCGACGGCGCGGGCGCGGCGGTGCTCGCGCCGGCCGACGACGGCGAGCGCGGCATCCTCGCCGCGCGCATTCGCTCCGACGGCCGCTACGCCGAACAACTCTTCGCGCCCGGCGGCGGCACGCGGCTCGGCCACAGCGCCGAGTCGCTCGCGCGCGGCGACTACTTCTTCAAGATGCGCGGCAACGAGCTCTTCAAAGTCGCCGTCCGCTCGATGACCGAGGTCTCGCGCGCGGTGCTGGAGGACGCCGGCTGCAAGGCCGAGGACGTGAAGGTCTTCATCCCGCATCAGGCGAACCAGCGCATCACGGACGCGGTGGCCGACAAGCTCAAGGTCGATCCGTCAATCGTCTATTCCAACATCTCCGAGCACGGCAACACCTCTTCGGCCTCGATCCCGATTGCCTTGGACGAGTGCGTCGAAGCCGCCCGCGTCGCGGAGGGCGACCTCGTGCTGCTCGCCTCCTTCGGCGGCGGCGTGACGTGGGGCGGCGTGCTGATCAGGTGGTAGGAGAAGAACGTAAATCGTGAATCGTAAATCGTGAATGGACGAAAGCAGTTTTATACACGATTCACGATTCACGATTTACGATTTACGCTCATGTCTCTTGCTTACATCTTTCCCGGCCAAGGCTCGCAGAGCGCGGGGATGGGGCGCGACCTCGCGGAGAATTTCCCGGCGGCGCGCGCGGCCTTCGCGGAGGCCGACGACGCGCTCGGCTTCGCGCTCTCGCGGCTCTGCTTCGAGGGGCCGGACGAGCAGTTGCGGCTGACGGAGAACACCCAGCCGGCGATCCTGACGACTTCGGTCGCGGCGCTGCGCGCGCTGGAGTCGGAGGGCGTGCCCGCGCCGTCGTTCGTCGCGGGCCACAGCCTCGGCGAGTATTCGGCGCTCGTCGCGGCGGGCGCGCTGTCGCTCGCGGACGCGGTGCGGACT
>DATCVD010000576.1:0-3955 GCA_036567125.1 Pyrinomonadaceae bacterium
GCGCCCGCGGCCCCGCCCGGCGTGGTCGCCCCCCCGGCCTGCGCGCCGAGCGAGCGGATGTAGGCGATCAGTTGGAGCAACTGCTCTTCCGACACCTGCCCCTGATAGGTCGGCATGATCTGCTGGAAGCCCGCGACCGTCTTGGCCTGCGGGTTGACGATCGACTCGCGGATGTAGTCCTCGTCGACGGTGACGGTCGAGCCGTCGGCCAACTGCTGCGGGCGGCCGTAGATGTTCGTCAAGACCGGCCCGCGCCCCTGCGTGTCCGTCCGGTGGCAGGTGGCGCAGCCGATCGACTGGAACAGCTTTTCGCCCTGCGAGGCGGGCGACTCCGTGCCCCCGCCCGCGAGCCACGCCTGATAGCCGGCCGGGTCCATCACCTCGACCCAGCCGATCATGCCCGAGTGGTTCGTGCCGCAGTACTCGGTGCAGAAGAGCGGGTAGCGGCCCGGCTTCGTCGCCTCGAACCACGCGTAGGTGTAGCGGCCCGGCACCACGTCGGAGCGGATGCGGAAGGCCGGGACGGCGAGCGCGTGGATCACGTCCTCGGTCGTCATCGTCAGCTTGACCTTGCTGCCGACGGGGACGTGCAGCTCGTTGATCTCCCTCTGCCCCTCGGTGTGCTGGAACTTCCACATCCACTGCTTGCCGACGACGAAGACCTCGATGGCGTTCGCCGGCTGGCGGTAGAGGCGGAAGTACATGTACGCGCCCCACGCGAAGATGGTCATGGCGATGACGAACGGGATCACCGTCCACATCGTCTCCAGCTTCACCGAGCCGGCGTTGGGCCGGGGTATCTCGCGGTCGTCGCGGCGGCGGTACTTGACGGCGAAGAAGAAGATCAGCACGACGACGAGCGTCGTGAAGAAGACCGTGATCGCCACGATGTAGGCGTAGAGCGCGTCCCACTCGGGGGCGACCGTCGAGGCCTGCTCGGGCGTGAAGAGTATGCGTCTGAGCCAGTCCATTCTTTTAAGCGGCTCCCCCTGCGCCGGCCGCCGCCGCGGCGTCTGCCCCCGCCGCGTGCCGCGCCCTCGCGCGGCGCAGGATCAGGATCAGGGCCACGACGCCGAAGACGGTCACGACGCCGGCCGCGCGCATCGCGTTCATGATCGCGGGGCCGTACTTGCCCGTCGTCGGATCGTAGTGGTAGCAGTAGAGGACTAACTTGTCGACGGCCGAGCCGACCTTGCCGCCGGAAGATTCGACGAGCGCGAGCTTGAGATCGCGCGGCGCGTAGTCGATGCCGTAGAAGTAGTGCGAGAGCCGCCCGGCCGGCGTCGCCACCATCAGGCCGGCCGCGTGCGCGAACTGGTTCGTCCGCTCGTCGAAGGCGTAGCGGAAGCCGAGGGCGTCCATCACGGCGTCGATCTGCGCCTTCTCGCCGGTCAGGAAGTGCAGCCCGCCGGCGGCCACGGGGTCGTCCTTGCGCCGCAACTCCGAGAGCACGACCTGCTTCTTGTTGAAGGCCGACTGCGGCCCCTCGCGCGCGTCGAAGCTGACGGCGACCACGTCGAAGTCGCGGCCGAGCACGAGCGACTGGCCGCGGAGGCCGCCGACCAAGCCGTGCAAGACCTGATTGCACAGCATCGGGCATTCGTAATAGACCGGCGCGATGACGACCGGGCGCTCACGGCCGAAGTAGTCGCCGAGCCGGACTTCGCGCCCCGCCTCGTCGCGGAAGCGCGCGTCGGGCGGCAGCGCGTGGCCCTGCCGCTGCTCGATGCCGATGTTCTTCAGAGCCTCGGGCGGCAGCGCGCTCGACTCGCCGCGGCGCGGCGGCTGGGCGTACTGCGCGGACACGGGGGCGAGGGCCAAGGGGGTCAAGGTCAGGAAGGCCGCGAGCGCGAACGCGCGCGCGCCGACGCCGCCGGAAAACCCTCTCGCTCTCTGTCTCGGTAAAACTCTCATCAAACTCTTACCCTTCGCCCCTTCCCCTTGTTCACGCTCACCCGCGTGCTCAACGATCCCGCTTCTCCGGCTGCCGGCCCGCGCTCGAATGCGAGGGGATGTCGATGCCGGACTGCGCTTGCGCGCCCGGCGGCTGCTGGCGCGCGGTCAACTGGCCGAGGATCATGTTCTTGGCGTCCTCGATGGGGATGCGGCGCGTGCCCGTGTTCGGGTCGGGCTGGCCGGGGTTCTTCAACTCGAACTCCCACTTGCTCCGCAACGCCTCCCACTCGGCCTGCGGGTGTTGCAGCTCGAAGTTCAGCTTGGGATCGTCGAGCGAGCGGAAGCCGCGCGCGGCCTGCAAGCGCGGCTCGGGCGGCAGGCGCTCCTCCTCGTTGCGCGCCATCGGCGAGCGCTGCTCGCGCGCCTCCTCGCGGTTCACCTGCCACTCGAACGCCTTGTACATCCCGATCATCAGCACGCTGATGACGATCATCCCGGCGGCCAGCGCGCCGACGAACGTCCCGACGCCGCGCACCGACACGTCCGACTCCTCGTGCATCACGTCCGGGTTCGTGATGTGCGACACGTCGGGCGTCTCGGTCGTGTGCAGCCCGTCGCCGCGCCCGAAGCGCGACCCCTCGCCGTACCCGCCGCCGTGCCCGTCGCCGTTCCCCTTCCGACTCATTGTGTTGCTCACTCCGTTCGCAAGCTGTTAGCTGTTAGCTGTTGGCTTTTAGCCGAGCCAACAGCCGCCGGCTCTCAACCCGAATCATCTTCAACTCAAAGCCGCTTACCGCTCGCCGCGCCTCTCAACATGCTTCCGCGTTTGGCTAACAGCTAAGGGCTAACAGCTAACGGCTTCTTTTCAATGATGCCCGCTCGTCTGCTCCAGCGCGGCGTCGAGGCCCTCGTCGCCGAGGGGCAGGATCGGGCGCTTCGTCAGTTCGCGCGCGAAGTACCAGACCCAGATGCCGCCGACGCCGACGGGCAGGGCGAAGCTGAGCGCGTAGCCGACGACGGCCGACGGCCCGTGGTGCGCCGCGCCGGCCGCGGCGGCGTGCTCCGCGGCCTTGATCGACGGCGCGATAGTCCAGAAGAGATCGACGACGCGCATGACGAGCACCAGCGCGGCGACGCGGAAGAGCAGGCGCGCCGTCCGCTTCAGGTCGCGCGAGAGCAGCAGCACGAAGGGCAGCGCGAAGTGGAGCAGGACGAGCGCGACGGCGACGTAGCCCCAGCCGTGCTGCGTGCGGCGCAGGTACCACGGGATCTCTTCGGGCAGGTTGCCGGCCCAGATGATCAGGTACTGCGAGAAGGAGAAGTAGGCCCAGATCATGACGAAGGCCAGCAGCAGCTTCCCGTGATCGTGGAAGTGGCGCGGCTGGTAGACGTGTTCGAGCGGCTCGTGCCCGCGCAGCCAGACGGCGACGAGGATCATGAAGGCGAGCGCGCTCAAGCCCCAGCCGGCCATGATGAGCAGGCCGTAGATCGTCGAGAACCATTCTGGTTCGAGCGACATCACCCAGTCGATCCCGGCGAACGTGACGGTCAGCCCGAAGAGCACGATGCCGGGGCCGCTGACGCTCTGCATCCGCTCGCGCAGGCGCCGCCTGATGCGCGGGTCGTCCTCGTTGTCCTGCTGGAGCGACCACTTGTTCAGGAAGTAGGCCAGCGCGAACCAGACGGCGAAGTAGAAGACCCAGCGGCCGAGGAAGAACGGGATGTTGAGGTAGTAGCCGGTCTTGTGCGCGATGGCGTGGGCGGTCATGTGCTCCGGCATCGTCCACGGGTAGAGCGTGCGCGTGACGGTCGCGGCGGCGACGGGCAGGAACAGCACGAAGACGAGCGGCAGCGTGCGCGTCGCGGCCTCGAACAGCCGGCGCAGCACCACGCCCCAGCCGCCGCCCGACAGGTGGTGCAGCATCATGATCGCCATCGAGCCGACGGCCACGCCCGCCCAGAAGATGTAGGCGACGAGGTACGGCCGCCAGAACGCCTCGCCGAAGCCGCGCAGCGTCCCGCCCGACGCGGCGGCGGCGGCGGCGACCGAGGCCACGAG
>DATCVD010000577.1:0-12345 GCA_036567125.1 Pyrinomonadaceae bacterium
CCGCGCCGGCCAACCTCGCGGCCGCGTCCGCCGCGTCCGCCGTCACGCTCAACTGGGGCGCGGCCGCGGGGGCCGTGAAGTACCGCGTCGAAAGAAGCGCCGATAAGAATTGGTCGAGTCCGGCGGTCTTCTCGACCGCAGCGCCGCAGACCACCTACGCGGACTCGTCCGCCGCGCCGGGCGCGGCCTACCTCTTCCGCGTGTGCGCCGCCGACTCGTCGAACAACTGCGTCTCCGCCTACAGCAACGCGGCTCTCGGCGCGGCCCGCGCCTTCACCGATCCGCAGATCGTCACCTACTCCGATCACCGGCAGGGCATCAACACGAACCTGCCGCTGACCGCGATCAAGGCGGCGCACGTCTACGAGATGCGCGAGGCGGTCAACGCCGTGCGCCAACTCGCCGGCCTCGCGCCCGCGGCGTGGGCGGAGGCGAACATAAACGGGGCGGTCATCAAGGTGGCGCATGTCGTGGAGCTGCGCGCCAAGCTAGGCGAGGCGCTGAGCGCGCTCGGGCTGCCCGCGCCGTCCTACACCGACCAAACGCTCTCGACCGCGGCGGGCGGGACGGTCATTAAGCGTGCACACCTCGCGGAGCTACGGCAGGCGGCGACGCGCGGCGCGGGGGCTGGCTCTGCCGGCACGGCAGGGGCGGCCGGCGGCGTCAATTGGCTCGTGCCCGATCTCCTCGGCACGCCGCGCATGACGGTAGATCAGACCGGGAGTCTGCAAGGCGTCAGGCGGCACGACTACTTACCGTTCGGGGAGGAGATCGGCGCGGACGTAGGCGGACGGTCGAAGGAACAGGGCTACTCCGGAGATAGTATCAGGCAGAAGTTCACCGGCAAGGAACGGGACAATGAGACTGGTTTAGACTACTTCTTAGCTAGGTACTACTCTTCGGCTCAGGGTAGGTTCACGTCGCCGGATAAGCCCTTCGCCGACCAGTTCCAAGCTAATCCGCAATCTTGGAACCTCTACTCGTACGTGCGGAATAGTCCCTGCAATAACATTGATGCTAAGGGCCGTTGCTCGGCGCCCGCCGGTCTTAAACCGGGCCAAGTCGGCATCTGCATCGAGGCCTTCATCGCGGCCAAGGAGTTCAAAACAGTCGGGTATGGGGACAACAGACCGCACTCCGGCGACGACCCCAAACTGTCCGCCAAATTCAGGACGGACATCATCCTCTCGCGCTCCGCGGATAACCCGCGCGTGTTTGACGTCTCCCAAAAGACTAAAGCCGGACTTTCCAGAATAAATCCGTTCGCGGCCGTTGTGGCTAATATTCCCGCGGCGATAATGGGTTCGGCAAGCACGACTCTCAACGGCGTAAGTTCCGGCAGTGATGGATCAAGTAAGACGACAGTTCCGCTTGGCAGCGACGGTGTCCTGAGATTCAACGTCTCAACTGGTGCCGAGAATGGTTACAAAAACTATGCCATCTTTTCTGATCTGGGTACAATTCGGTCTTCCATCAACTTTGAAGTCAACCCCAACACGGGTGTGGCGCAGATCGATGGCAACAGCCAAGCCACAGCTTACCCGTCGTTTGGGATATACACCTACGCATACGACGACAAAGGGAACCTCGTAACGAGGGAAGTTTGGCGCTTCGACGAAACCACCCCGGATGCTCTCACGGAACCGATGAGGCCGATTCCTGACCAAACAGAGCGGAAGCCCAGAGACCCATAAGGCTGACGCCTGACCAAAAATTTCCGGAGTCCCGCTGGTTAGTCGCCGGTATGAGATCAGATTCCCGAACGACCCTTCTTTTCGCGGCCCATTTGTTGGGACTGCTTTGCCTCGCGTGCCCTTTGGGCAGGCCGGCTGACTCGGATTTGCGGCCCATCGGGCCGGAGGTGCGGGCCAGTTTGGTGATCTATTTCAAGAGCGGCGCTACTCAGGAGCAGATCAGCTCCTTCACAAAGGAAGTCCTCTCAAGACCCCATCCGGAAGGCCGGGGGCATTATCAGCCGGTAGGCGTTCAGTCGTTACTGCGGGTTCGCGCTGTTCAGGGGCACGAGGGTATCGCCATCACGTTTTTCCCCAACGCGACCGACGAGCAGCGACAAAATCTGCGTGATGCCGTCAACGCGTCACCCGTCGTCTACAAGGTCTTGGAGAATGTTTCTCCGGCTGATGTAAAGGCTCTGGATTAACGGTTGTGTTGCTAAAAATGAGTGAAGGCGTGAAGGCGCTTGACCACCGCCCCCGCTAGGCGGCGACGCAGAAGATGCTCGCGACGAACTTCGCCCGCCCCGCCGAGACTCTCCCGTCCAACCTGATCACTTGCCCCTTCCTCATCATGTGGAGTGCTTCAACGCCTTCGAGCGTCCGGCTCGGCGGTGTGGAAGGAGCGGAAGCACTGAGCGGCGCGCCGCCTCCTTGAGGGTGGCGGGGATGCCCCGCGCGTCTTAGCGCGACGTGGAGTCTTTCGCTTTGTTGGCGCGGATGTACTCTTCGAACTTCTTCCGCTCCGGGTGGTCGGGTCTCTTTTTGAGAAACTCCTCGTACTCGACGGCCGCCTTGTCCTTGATGCCGGCCGCGTTGTAGAGCCAAGCGAGGCGCAGGTGGGCTTCGGGCCGGCCGAGCCGAGCCGCCTCGCTCAGGTGCGGGATCGCCTTCGAGCCTTTTTTAATCTGGAGGTAGGCTTCGCCCGCGAGGTAGTGGGCTTCGGCCGACTGCGGCTGCGTCTCCGCGGCGCGGGTCAGCAGGGGGAGGGCCTCGTCGTACCTCTTCTGTGACGCGCGCAGCCGGCCGAGGTTGATCAGCGCGAGCGTGAAGGCCGGCCGCGCCTCCAGCGCGCTCTCGTACGCCTTCTCTGCGTCGGCCGGTTTCTCCTGAACGAGATAGACGGTGCCCAGCAGCGTCCAGACCTGAAAGTCCTGTCTGTCGCCGTCGAGAATCTGTCTGAGGAGGGTGACGGCCTGATCGTACTTCTTCTTTCCGACCGCCTCCTGCGCCTTGTTGAAGATCGACTGGTTGGCCGGGGGGCGGTTGTACAGGTCGGCCGCCGAGATGACCGCGGCCGGCGGCGCGGGCGCTGCCGCAGACTTCCATTCGAATTCGAAATCCTGCCGCGTGCCGATGTCGGACGACATCACGAGGTTGATGCGCGTGCGGGCTATCTCGCGGTCTTCGGCCTCGACGACGATCTCGTACTCGCCCCGCTGCAAGTTGGTGAAGCGGTAGCGCCCGCGGCTCGATACGTTCTGTCGCCCGATCAGCTTGAGGGCTTGGTCGTAAAGGATGACGGTGACGCTCGACGGCGCGGGGGTGGCGGCGCTGCTGTCGTCTATTTTAACGTCGCCCCAGAGGGTCATGTTGCCCTGCCGGGCGAGGACGCGTCCGGGGCTAGGCAGAGCCAAGCACACGAGAAAGACGAGCGAGGGGCCGATCCGACGGGCGGTGTTCCCCGACGTAAGGCCGAGGACTGCGCGTCGGGAGTCGGCGGGTGGCGCTGCGCTCCGAACCACTGTTTTCATTGCGGTCTCTCCGGTTAAGAAATGTGCCTGCGCGCGAGGCGCTGACCCTCCGTCGGCGGGGCCGTCTCCGCCCGCGCCGGCAATCATACGAGACTGTCGCCCGCGGTGGAGTGCCGTCGCGTGGGGGGCAACAAAAGGGCTCCCGGAAATTTTCCGGGAGCCCCAGATTCATTCGGCGAGAATGAATCGACTTAGAAATCCCAGCGGATGCCGAACTGCATGACACGCGCCGTGTTGGCCGACCCTGTCACCTGGCCGAACGCCGTGGAGGTCGGGAAGTTGTTAGGCAGGCCGTAGTGGTGCTTGTTGAACGCGTTGTAGGCCTCCCAGCGGAGTTGCAGCCGCTGGGTCTCCGACCACGGCAGGCGGAAATTCTTCAGCACCGCCGTGTCGAGGTTCCAGAAGGGGTTCCCGGTCAAGACGTTCCGTTGGCCGGCTTGGCCGTGGCGCGGGAAGATGGTGGCCGCCGCCGCCGCCTCGGGGTCGGCGTAGAACTGGACGACGCCGCCGGGCGCGTCGTGGATGGACGGGCGGAAGGCGTTGAGGTCTCCCGTGATGACGGCGGGCACGCCGTTACCGGCGTTGTAGATGAACGTCCTCGACCAGACGCCGGAGGCCAAGTCGTAGGGCAGGCCGCTGCGGGCCGAAAAGATGCCCGAGATCTGCCAGCCGCCGAGGATGGTGTTGGCCCAGCCGGGCATGTCGCCGCCGAGCCACTTGCCGCGGCCGACGGGGAGCTCCCAGATGCCGTTCGCGTTGAAGAGGTGGCGGATATCGAAGTCGGAGTTCCCGCGGCAGACGCGGAGGTTGGTCACGTCACAGACGAGGCCGCCCGAGGTCACCGTGTTGGCGACCGTGGACTGGTTGTCAATCGAGTGCGACCACGTGTAGTTGGCGTCGAACTGGAGGCCCTGCGAGAAGCGGCGGCGCAGGCTGACCAGCATGCCGTTGTAGCTGGACGATCCCTTGTTGGTGACGAAGCCGTTCGTGCCGAACTGCGAGCTGAGGCCCACGTTCGGGTTGAGCAGGCGGTTGGCGTAGAGCTGCTGCACGAGGTCGGCCGAGCCGCCCTGAACGATGAGGTCGTGGAACAGGTTGGCGGCGATCTCGGTGCAGTTCGCGCCGAGGCCCGTGGTCCCGCCCAACTGCGCGCAGGTCGTGCCGCGCGAGATCAGGTTCGCCGCGTTGACCTGGTTCTCGAACCAGGCTATCGGGGTGATGGCCCCGCCGCGCTCAAGCTGCGCCTGTAGGTTGTTGAAGGCCGCGAGCATGAACTGGCCGGAGGCCGGATCGCGGAAGTCCAGAATCTGCGAGGCGTCGGCCAGCGTGAAGAGCTTGCGGCCCTGCCGGCCGACGTAGGACACGTCGAGCAGGAAGTTGCCGGGCAGCTCGCGCTGGATGCCGAGGCTGTACTGGAACGAGTACGGGATGCGGAAGTCCGGATCGACCGCGTAGTTGGTCAACTGGTTGGTCGTTCCGATGCCGCGGCCGGCCGCGTTGACGTTCGGCGTGAACGGGCGCGTCGGCGTCGGCGCGACGTTATTGATCGGCACCTCGTTGATGTTGGTGAACCGCGGGAAGTCGCGCACGGCTTGGCCTATGGTCGGCACCGGCAGGTTGGTGGTCACGACGGTGTCGAAGATGTACGTGCTCTGATCCTGTAGGAACGTGATGCCGCCGCCCGGGCGGTCGTACGTGACCGTCCCGCCGCCGCGCAGCACCATCTTGCGGTCGCCGAAGAGCGCGCCCAAGATGCCGCCCTCGAACGACGGGTTGTAGGCGAAGCTCAGGCGCGGGCCGAAGTTGTTCCAGTCGGTGTCGTAGAAGGGGCGGGCGTCGTTGGCCTTGCCGCCCAGATTGTAGACGAGGAACGGCTCGGAGCTGTTGCCCGCGATGCCCGCCGCGGCGTTGGCCTGACGGATGCTGAACAGCTCGTCGAAGCTGAGGTTCTGGATCGACTGCGCGCCGTTGGTCTCGTAGGGCGCGGGGTAGACGTGGTAGCGCACGCCGGCCGTGAGCGTCAGATCGTTGCGCACCTTCCAGTTGTCCTGCGCGTAGAACTCCCACTCGACGTAGCGCCAGTCGCGGTTGCGGCCCGTGCCGAGCGGGAGGACGTTACCGGAGGCGTCGTAGTTGAAGCGGGTGGCGTTGCCCGGGATCAGGCCGAGGGCGAGCGCCAAGGCCGCGTCGAAGTTGCCGGTGCGGGTCGTGCCCGCGCCGATGTTCGCGGGGCGCAAGGAGGCGTTGAGCGCCGTCAGGTTGCCGCCGAGGCCGACCGTCGGGAAGTTGAAGTCGCTGACGAGGCCCGTCTGCTGGTTGATCGTCTTGAGCGAGCCGCCGAACTGGAAGCTGTGCGAGCCGCGCCTCCAGGACAGGTCGTCGCGGTAGGTCCAGACGGGCACCTCGCGAGACTGGGCGCTGAAGCCGAGGTAGGGGCTCGTGATGACGCCGAAGGTGTAGGCCTGCGGGAAGGTCGGCTGGAAGTCCCTCGGGAAGTCGAGCACCGACCTCGTCACGCCGACCGTCGCCTGATTGACGAGGTTGGGCGTGATGACCCAGTTGTGGCCGGTCGCGACCGCGTAGTCGCCCGTCACGATCAGCTGCGCCTCGGGATCGCCGGGGAACAGCGCGGCCGACGTGTTGACGGTGTCCGTCTGCGAGTTGCTCACCTTGCTGACGCGGGCGAACAGGCGCTGCGCGTTGGTCGGGGTGGCGTCGACGCGACCCGTGTAGTTGTTGTCGGCGCGGCGCGACGGGGCGTTGAAGCGGAAGCCGCCCGTGTTGACGCCGTTGCCGGCCGACAGGTCGTTGGGCAGCGGGTAGCGCTGGTTGATGAAGTCGAGCAGCGGCTGGTTGACGCCGCGGCCGGCCGGGTCGAGCGCCCTGACCTGATCGGGCGTCAGGTACGAGATGCACTGCGGGTGCGTGCTGGCGCGCGCGTTGGTCGGGCAGCCGGCCGTGTTGTTGAAGTAACCGATCCTCCCCTCGCGGAAGCTCTGGAGCGGGACGGTGCGCAGGTAAGAGACGCCCTGCGCGTCGCGCCGGCCCTCGTAGTCGAAGAAGAAGAACAATTTGTCCTTGCCGCTCCAGACGTGGTCGCCGCCCTCCCCGAAGTTCGGCAGGTAGACGGGGCCGCCGATGGAGCCGCCGAACTGGTTGCGCGTGAGCTGCGGCCGCTCGACGCCGCTGCGGTTGTTGAAGAAGCTGTTGGCCGAGGTAAACGCCGTGCGGTTGAACTCGCGCAGCGAGCCGTGGAACTCGTTGGTGCCCGACTTGGTGACGAGCTGAATCTGGCCGCCGCTGCTGCGGCCCTCGGACGCGCCGGGGTTGGTCGAGACGGTGCGGAACTCCTGAATGGCGTCGATGGGCGCGTTACCGGAGGTGGCGAACGCTTGGCCGGTCGCCTGATCGTTGGCGTCGATGCCGTCCACGGTGATGTTGCCCTGATCGGCGCGCGAGCCGGTCACGGAGCCGACGCGGTTGACGTTGCCCGTGCCGACGTTGTTGCCGATCACGCCCGGCTGCAAGCCCATCAGCGCGGCCGGCGAGCTGCGAATCTGAACCGGGAGATCAACGAGGCGGCGGGGATCGAGCACGTTGCCGATGCTGGCGTCCGTCGTGTTCAGCGTCGCGCCGGCCTGCTCGGTGACCGTCACCGTCTCGGTGACCTGTCCGGCCGTCAGTTGCACGTTGTGCGTCTCAAGGGTGCCGACCGCGAGCGCGACGCTCGTCAGCTCCAAGGTCTGGAAACCCTGACTGGAGAAGGAGAGCTTGTAATTCTGGCCGGGCTGCACCTGCGAGAAGCGGTAACCACCGTTCTCGTCGGTCGTCGTCGTCAACTGCTGCCCGGTGCCGGTGTTGGTGAGCGTTACGGTCACGCCGGCGATGGCAGCGCCCTGCGGATCGGTTACGGCTCCCGTGACGCCCGAAGTCGAGGCCGTCACTTGGGCCGCGGCTACAATCGGGAACAGGAGGGTGAGCGAAGCGACCAGCGTCAACACCGCTTTGGTCGCCCGGCCCCACCCGCCGCCTTTGGCCTGAGCCAACATATATTCTCTCATCGGTACTCCTATCTACTCTTTGGAAGAAATCGAAACCCCCGCTCTCTCACGCCGCCGGACGCTCGAACGAGGTTGGCTTAAGGTTCAGTCGTCGGATTCCTGCGAGCGGGTAAGACCAACGCGGCCTTAACAACTGCAATGACGCCAATTGTCGGAGGCGGTCATGCGGAGGGAGAACTACCTCAACCGGCGACGCCGGGCGGGAACGGGGACGCGCCCCGCGGACGGAGCTCGCGCTCCTTACCGCGCCGCGGTCGGGAGACGGGACGGGGCGCAGCCTTGACGACCCGCGCCCCGTCTCATCCGCCGGAAGTTTGCTTCGTGGCCGCCCTCAGTCCTAGTTATTACCTGCGCCACCTTCCACCGCCTTGAAGCCGGTGGCGTTGATGACCTCGCGCAGGCGCGCTTCCGTCACCTTCTCGTCGTCATACCTGACGACCGCCTCGCCCCTCTCGGTGCTGACCTCGGCGTCCTCCACCCCGGGCGTCGCCTTGAGCGCCTTGGCGACCGAACCCGAGCACCTACCGCACTTCATCCCCTCGACGCGGATCGTCACGGTCTTAGTCGCGGCCGAGGCGGCCGCCGCGGCTAGGGTTAGCGCCAGCGCGGCGGCCGACGCGAACGTGATCACTCTTTTGAACATCCCCTGTCTCCTTATTGATTCGTCTTCTGTTGGCATAGTTACCGGGCGCGGTCTCACCGCCGCCCTGTGGTGGGAATCAGTAGACTTTCTACTTCCGTCAACCTGCTACAGCCCGCCGGCGCGTTATTCACCGGCACCCTCACGCGATCAGTGGTGGGCGGTGCGAACGTGAGCGTGGGTTCGATCCGGTTGTTGCCGGTGACGCCCCCGCCGGTCACGGTGACCCACGCGGAGCCGCCCCAGTATTGGACTTCGAAGGCCGTCACGCCGTACTGTGTAACCGTCGTCGCATCCGTCGGCTCGACCGGATTGGCGAAGTCTGTCGGCGCACCCTGCCTCAATATCTCCGAATAGAAACCCCGGTCTTGACATCCCTTTGGCGTTCGTCAGGCATCTAGAAATATGTTTTAACTCCCGTCTCGCAGCACAGAGTTTAGGCATCCAGACGCCCGAAAATCTTTAAAGTCGGGCTTAAACCGACATCAAATTTTCTTGAAAGGCTTTATTAAAGGCTTATTTAAGTACGGCGGCGTCGCCCAAACGCGCCGCACTCCGGTTTCACGGGGGCTTTCGGCCCCGCCCTTGACCAGAGGAGACCTGCTCCCTCCGGGCGCTCACCTTTTCTATTCGACGACCCCGCGGCTGGCCGACGGGGGATTAGGGATTAAGCGGTGAACAGCGAAAGCAAAGCGGGTTGTTTCAAGTTTAGAAACTTCACTTTGGATTTGGAGAGGCGGCTTTTACTGCGCGACGGCGAACCCGTGCCTTTGACCCCGAAGGCTTTCGACACCTTAGCGCTGCTGGTGCGGCGGAGCGGTCACGTCGTCGGCAAAGACGAATTACTGGAGGAGATTTGGCCCGATGCTTTCGTGGAAGAAAGCACGGTGGCGCAAAATGTTTTTACGCTGCGGAAGGCTTTGGGTCAGGATCAGGCCGAAAATCAATTCATTGCGACCGTGCCTAAACGCGGCTACCGTTTCGTCGCCGACGTAGAGGTGATCAACGGCGCGACCAACGCGGAGCCGGAACCCGGACGGCGAGAAGCCGCGCACGACGACGTCGTCGTCGAGAACGTTAGCGACGCGGGAATCAGTGACGCGGAAGCGGTTGACGTTGCGGGCAGAAGCGCGCGGGCAAACGGGAATGGGAAAGGCGATTTCCCGACCGCACACGCCGCGGCGGATGCGGCGTCAAACCTGCCGGCCGCGAGCCACCGCGAGTCGCATGTGGCAAAACGGCCCGCGCGCATCAATTTTCAGACCAAACTGCTCGCGCCGCTGGTGCTGCTGCTTGCCGCTGCGGTCGCGGCAGTGTTTTTTCTTTACACGCGAATAAACGATCCCACGCCCGATTTCGCGGCACCGTCGCCGCACACGCGCACGACGCAGCTAACTAACACCGGACAAGTTTTGCGCGCCGCCGTCTCCCCCGACGGCAAATATGTCGCTTACGTACAGAGCGACCGCGGGCAAGAAAGTTTGTGGCTCAGGCAGGTGGCAACCGCGGGCGGGATCGAACTCGTTCGGCCGAGCGACAGCCATTTCGTAGGGATCACTTTCTCTCCCGATAGCGACTCGATTTTCTATGTCAAATACGGTAGGGATCCGGCCATCTCCGGTTTGTATCAGATCGCGGTGCTGGGCGGGGCGTCTCGCAAGCTTCTGACGGACATTGACAGCCAGATCAGTTTCGCGCCGGATAAGAAACATTTCGCGTTCGTGAGTAATGATTTAAGCCGCAAGGAATCGCACCTGATCATCGCCAACCTTGACGACGAAAATCAACAACATCTCGCCGTTCAAGCGGGCATCCACTGGATGACCGACGCCGCGCCCGCGTGGTCGCCCGACGGCAAAATCATTATCCGCCAGGCGAGGGGCGAAACCCCGGACTCGGCGAACACGAAAACTTATCTGGTTGAAGTGCGGGTGGCGGACGGCGAGCAAAGAATCTTCAACACGCATCAGTGGGACGCGATTCAAGCGATTGCGTGGCTGGCGGACGGAACAGGTTTGATCGTCGCCGCACACGATAACGCTTCGTTGTTCGCTTACCAGTTGTGGCAGGTAGATTATCCCGGCGGCGAGGCGCGTGCGATCACCAAAGATGCGAACAGTTATTCGAGTGCCAGCGTCACCGCCGACATGAAGTCGCTCGTGACAGTCCTGCACCGCCGCATCGCGAATCTGTGGATCGCGCCGAGCGATAGGGCGGGCGAGGCCGTCCGGATTCTTTCCGGTAACAGCAAAGATTTGGGCTGGCTGTTAGGCGTCGAATGGTTGCGGGACGGCAAAATCGTTTACGGTTCGACGGCCAGCGGGAAAGAAGATATATGGCTGATGAACGCGGACGGGAGCAACCAGAAACAGTTAACGACCACCGCGGGCGCGAACTTCGAGCCGACGGTCTCGGCCGACGGGCACACCATGGTTTACGCATCAAAAGCTGCCGACGGCTCGACGCGCTTGTGGAAAATGAATCTCCATACCGGCGAGCGCGCGCAACTAACCAACGGCGTTTTCGACCTTCGCCCCGACATCTCGCCTGACGGGCGCTGGGTCGTGTACATGTCAATTGATAAAAACCTGCCGACGGTGTGGAAGACTTCGACCGACGGCGGCGGAGCGCCGGTTCAACTTTCGGATAAAATAACGTCAGTCCCGCGCTTCTCGCCGGACGGGCGCTTCATCGCCTGCTTCTACCGCGCGCAAGTTTCCACGTTTTCCAAACTCGCCGTCATCCCGTCTGACGGCGGCGAGCCAGTTAAAGTGTTTGATAGATCTCCGACGGTTATCGTCGAAGCGGGTATTCAATGGACGCCGGACGGACGCGCCCTGACCTTTATCGATAACCGCGACGGCGTATCAAACATCTGGCTGCAACCTCTGGACGGAGGCCCGGCAAAGCAGTTAACGAATTTTACATCCGAGACGATTTTCCGTTTCGCGTGGTCGCCCGACGGCAAGATGTTCGTCGCCGAGCGCGGGACCGAAACCGGTGACATTGTGCTGATTAACAAATAGAGACGGGAAGGCAAAAACGGGAGGCGAGAAATTCCGACATGGATTTCTCGCCTCTCAACTTTAGTTAACATACGCGGCCTCGAAGGGCGGCGCGTCACGGCTCTCCAACCCTGTTTCCGGCATGATGAGCAGAGCCTCGCAGCATCCCTTCGCAGGGCGATCTTCTTAGTCCGTGTCTGTTAATCCCCACACTTCGGATAGTTGACGGCGTTCTGCTCTAGGTTCTCCCGCCCGCGGTCGTAGCGCACCACAGTCTTTCGCAACGCCACCCACCACGTCAGGTTGTCATGGCGGCCGACCGCGGGCCGGCTGTTCTCTTATCGCCAACTTGGCCGTCTCGGCGTCGTGCGCGCGGCCGGTTTGCGCAGGTCGATCCCGTCAATAGTCTCATTCGTAAAATCCACTTCACCGGCCTCGCCGCGGCGCGGGGGAGGGAAGTCAGGGACGCAACAGTGCCCGACGGCGCTGACGCCTCGGCCGGTTTTCTCGCCCGCTAAGCCGACCACGACCTCGGCTCACTGTTCAAACATTAGCGGTAAGTGGTACGTTATACGCACCGGCGATATGTGTGATGTCGCACAGTCCGGCTCCCGCTCCCCGTGTTACACATAAGGGGTCAATCTTTGGCGAACCCCAACTCCCGACATCGGAACAGTCCCCATCATCTTTGTCAGCGAAGTCTGTCGAGCTTCCTTGGCAGGCATCGCGGCATCATACTGAACGAATCATGAGCACAGACACTCGAATCAGAGTCATCAAGCTCGCCGAGCGAAAGCGACGGGCGAAGGCGCGAATCAAGAAGGGCCGGGACTCCGCCCAGCGAACCGAGCAGGATAAGGCACCAGACGCCGCCGCCACCGTCACCGGGTGGGTTGACGAGATGCGACGGCAGAAACATGAGCGCACCGACGCGACGAGCGATTTCAATAATTTGTTTGAAGACGCCACGTGAAAGATGCGCCGGGCGCGCCTGATTCCGGCCCTCACAACCCTTCATTGTTCCAGCACGCTAGTTGAAACTATGCGCTTTCAGCGCAAGACTTTCAGTTGCTACACACTTCTGCCCGGTGGTAGAAGTCGTGGCCGTGAAAGAGAACCGGCATAGTAGTCACAGCGTCACGCGGCTGACGG
>DATCVD010000578.1:0-2826 GCA_036567125.1 Pyrinomonadaceae bacterium
CGAAGGCGGCGCGACTCGCGTCAGCCCGGCGGCGGCGAGCGCGAGGCAGGCGAGGGCGGAGACGAGGAGGCGTCGGCGTTGCGTGCGGGTTTTGCTGCTTGGCATCGGGGTTTTAAGGCGAAGATGTCGGTGTTATGGAAGAACGCGGCGAACGGAAAAGGTGCTGTGGCCGAAGCGCGCTACAATTTATCATTTCCCGCTTGCCAGTCAAGATGATTTTCAATAATCTCTGCGGCGCAACCCGACGGCCCCGCACGCGTTCGGCCTTTCCGCGGCGGCCGAGGAAAAAACTTTTGCCTACGCGCCCGCAGTTGTGCTACATAAACCGCCACCTGATTTTTTAGTTCCCTGACAGCCGCCGTGACAGCCGCGCCCGTTCTGGCTCACGTGCTTCGATCTAAAACATTCAAGTTAAGTTCGAGTTAAGCCGGCCGCGCAATCCCGGCCGGCTTTCGCAAAACACCTTCCCATGCACACACAGAAGCCCCCCCGACCGGCCGTGCTCTGCCGCCTGCTCGTCGCCTTCGCCGTCGCCGTCGTCGCCGCGCAGCCCGCGCTGGCGCTGCAAGACCGCGGCCGCATCAACGGCACGGTGCGCGACGCCGCGAAGAAGCCCGTCGGCGGCGCGAGCGTCGTCCTGATCAATCAGGTGACGACCGAGCGGCGCACCGCGACCACCAGACCCGACGGCAGTTTTTCGTTCCGCGTGCCGCCGGGCGCGTACCGCGTGATCGTCGAGGCGGCGGGCCTGCCGCGCTTCGACCGCGAGAACCTGATCGTCGAGCCGGGGCGCGACCTGCCCGTCGAGATCGATCTCAAGGAAGCGCCGAAGGAGGCGGCGGCGGCCGCGCCCTCGGGCTTCGTCGATCCGACCGGGGGCGAGCGCGCGCCCGGCTACGCGGGCGACGAGTCGGTCGAATCCAACCCGACCGGGAACCCGCGCATCCGCGAGATGCGCGACCGCTGGCGCATCACCTTCCCCGAGTACGACCGCTACGGCAGCCCCGCGGGCGGCCGCGACATCCCCTTCAAGCGCGGCCGCTGGTACGACCCCTACAACCAGAGCGTGATCAAGGGCGACTACCCCGTCTTCGGCAACAAGGTCTTCATGATCTTCTCGGCCCTCGAACAGTTCGGGGCCGACTTCCGCCGCACGCCGATCCCGTCGAACATCAACAGCGCGCGGCCCGCGAGCGCCGAGTTCTTCGGCAAGCCCGAAGTCTTGGGCACGAACAACGTCCTCCAGTTCTCGGTCGAACTCTTCCACGGCGACACCACGTTCCGCCCGCGCAACTTCGCCATCAAAATCTCGCCCACCTTCTCCGTCCCGAACTTCGTCCGCACGCGCGAGGTCGGCGTCATCCACGTCGATCCCCGCCGCGGCACGAACCGCACCGACTGGCACTTCTCGCTCGAAGACGCCTTCGCCGAGTACAAGATCGAGGACACGAACGCCAACTTCGACTTCGTCTCCGTGCGCGCCGGCATCCAGCCGTTCGTCTCCGACTTCCGCGGCTTCATCTACACGGACAACAACCTCGGGGCGCGCGTCTTCGGCGGCTTCGACAACAACCGCTACCAGTTCAACGTCGCCGCCTTCGCGCAGCTGGAGAAGGACACCAACAGCAACCTCAACCGCTTCGACCGCCGGCAGCAGAACGTCTACATGGCGAACCTGTTCCGGCAGGACTTCTTGGACAAAGGCTTCACCGGCCAACTGCTGTTCGCCTTCAACGACGACCGCCGCTCGGTCGAGTTCGACCGCAACGGCTTCCTCGTCCGCCCCTCACTCGTCGGCGACGCGCGGCCGCACGCCGTCCGCGTCGGCTACATCGGCGCGAGCACCGACGGCCACCTGAAGCGCATCAACCTGACCTCGTCCTACTTCTTCGCCTTCGGCGAGGACGAGCGCAACCCCATCGCCGGCCGCAAGCAGACCGTGCGCGCGCACATGGCCGCCGTCGAGCCTTCCATCGACTTCGACTACCTGCGCTTCAAGGCTTCGTTCTTCTTCGCGACGGGCGACCCGAACCCGACCGACGGCCGGGCCAACGGCTTCGACGCCATCCTCGACGACCCGAACTTCATCGGCGGCCAGTTCTCGTTCTGGAACCGCGTCGGCATCCCGCTCGTGCAGACGGCGGTCGGCCTCACGCAGCCGAACAGCGTGCTGCCCTCCCTGCGCAGCAGCAAGACGCAGGGGCAGGCCAACCACGTCAACCCCGGCATCTTCATCTACAACGGCGGCGTGGACGCGGAGGTGACGCAGCGCCTCAAGGCGATCTTCAACGTCAACTACCTGCGCTTCCACCGCACCGAGTCGCTCGAATACCTGCTGTTCCAGAACCGCATCCGCCACGACATCGGCTGGGACTTGAGCGTCGGCTTCATCTACCGGCCGCTGCTCATCAACAACGTCCAGTTCACCTTCGGCGCGTCGACCCTGATCCCGGGCCGCGGCTTCCGCGACATCTACACGGACTCGAACCGCAACTGCCCGCCGAACGTGCCCGACTTCTGCCGGCCCGACGGCGTCGTCATCGACCCGTCGAAGCCGCTCTACAACCTCTTCGGCGCGGTCAGGTTCGTCTTCTAACGCGGGAGTCCGACGCCCGCCCGCCGGCCGTATTTTCTGCGAAGTCGCGGCGCGCGTCCTCGCCCGTTCCGGTCTCGTCGGGTTGAGCTCGTCCGGCAGGGTTGTTCATCCATACAAGAGGGAGTGACGGAATGCGTGGTTACGGGAAAGCTGATCGGCTGAAGTTGACTGCGCTGCTGGCGTGCGTCGCCGCGTGCGCGCTGCTCGCGGCGGGCGGCGGGCGCTCGTCC
>DATCVD010000579.1:0-5823 GCA_036567125.1 Pyrinomonadaceae bacterium
GGCCGGTCGCCCACGCCGCGCGAACGGGCCGCCCGCGAAACACGACTCAAGCCGCTCCGCCTCGAACTAACTGGACGCCCGCCGCCGACCGCCGACCGCTTTTTAAGCAACCCCGCCGCCGCGTCCCGCCGTCCCACGCAAGAACGCCTCGCTCACTCGTTCCTAATCTCCGAGGAAGCCCACTGGCACCGAAGGCTACTTGAGAGGAGTATCGAGATGAGAACCCACACGCCCGCCCTGCCGGCCGGACTCGCCCTGCTGGCCGCACTGCCCCTCGTCTGGTTCGCGGCCCGCCAGAACCCGCTAGCCCTCGCCACCGCGCACGGCACGGCCGAGACCGCCGACTACAAAATCACCGGCCCCTACACGCACAAGAACCTGTCCGTCTTCCTGCTCCACGGCAAGCAGCCCGAAGCGGCGACGGCCCCGCGCGCGGGCGGCAAAACCTTCCTGACGCTCTCCGAGGCGATCACGCAGAAGAAGGTCGTCGTCTACGAGACGCGGACGGTCAACACGCTGATGATCGAGAATTTGTCGGGCGAGGAGGTCTTCGTCCAGTCGGGCGACATCGTCAAGGGCGGGCAGCAGGACAGGATGCTCGCCACCGACCTGATCCTGCCCGCGAGGTCGGGCAAGGTCTCGATCGCGGCCTTCTGCGTCGAGCAGGGCCGCTGGTCGAAGCGCGGCGCGGAGGCCGTGACGCGTTTCCACAGCGCGAACGACCGCGCCGCGTCGAAGGACTTGAAGCTCGCGGCCAGGCGCTCGAAGTCGCAGGGCGAGGTCTGGGCGAAGGTCGCCGAGGCGCAGGCGAAGCTGGGCGCGAACGTCGGCGCGCCCGTCACGGCCCCCCAGTCGGCTTCGAGCCTCCAGCTCACGCTCGAAAACGAGAGGGTGCGGGCGACGACCGACGAGTACGTCAGGGCGCTGGCCGGGATCGTCTCGCAGCACCCGGACGCGGTCGGCTACGCCTTCGCCATCAACGGCCGCGTCAACAGCGCCGACGTGTACTCTTCGCCCGCGCTGTTCTCGAAGCTCTGGCCGGGGCTGCTCAAGGCGAGCGCCGTCGAGGCCGTGTCCGAGTTGCGGGCCGGCAGGCCGGAGTCGGCACGGGTGCGTGCCGACGACGTGCGCTCCTTCATCGAGGAGAGCGAATCGGGCGCGGCCGAGGACAGGGACGTGAACCCGCGCGTCCAGCTGCGCACCCGCGAGACGCAGTCCAACATCGTCTTCGAGACGCGCGACCGCGCCCGCAAGTCGGCGTGGGTTCACCGCAGCTACATCAACAAGAAGTAGGGCAGAAATGATGAACGCGGAATGATGACTGACGAACTGGAAGTCAGCAGATTTCAGTTTCTTCAGTTCATCATTCCGCATTCATCATTCATCATTTCTTCTTCCGCCCTCCCCTCTGCTCTTATCCCTTCCTCCCGCCGCCCCGTTTTGTGCTATCCTCTGAGCCGCCGCTTCCCCGCTAAGTAAAATTGTTCTGCCCCCCGCGAAGTTTTCCGACGACTTTCAAGAGGAGAAGACTGCCATGCCCGATTCCAACACCGCGAGGCTGCGCGGCGCGACGGCCGCTCTCGCGCTCGCCATCTTCGCCGCCGGCTGCCAGCAGGGCAACGTCAAGGTCGAGACCAACAGCAACGCCGGCAACGCGAACGCCGCGGCCGCGAACTCGAACACGTCGCCGGCCGCCGAGGCCGCGACCATCGCGGCGAGCGAGCCCAACGAGTACCGCGCCACGCTCGTCTTCAGCGGCACGGCCGAGGGGCAGTCGCAGGCCATCAAAATCCCGGTCGACGTCGCGCGCAGCGGCGACAACCGCCGCTACGCTTTCAACCTGCCCGCCATCGGCCAGATCGTCCTGCTCGACCGCTCCGACAAGCGCTACCTGATCATCCCGCAGCGCAAGCAGTACGCGGAGCTGACGCCGGAGCTGCTCGGCTTCGACTTCCGCTCGCTCACCCCGGCGCAGGTCGTCGCGCACCTGCGCCGCCAGCAGGGCGTCGAGCGCGTCGGCGAGGAGCAGCTGAACGGCCGCACGGTCACGCGCTACCGCTACGCCGCGACGGCGCAGACGCAGACGCAGGCCGGGCAGGTGCGCGCCGACAGCTACTTCCTCGTCGATAAGGACACGGGCCTGCCCGTCCACGCCGAGCTGAGCGGCCAGTCGACCGGCAACGTGCAGGGCGTCAGCCGCGCGCGCCTCGTCGCCGACATGACGGACATCCAGACGACGGCCAACGCCGCCGACTTCGAGTTGCCGCAGGGCTATCAGCAGTTGACCGAGCAGCAGATCAGGCAGCAGGCGCAGGGGCTCGCCCAGCTGCTCCAGTTCGTCCTCGGCCAGATGCAGGCGCAGGGCACGCTCGGCGGCGCGCCGCCGACGGTCGTCACGCCCTCGCCCGCGACCGGCGCTTCGCCCGCGGGCACGACGACCGCGTCGCCCGCTTCGCCGTCGAACCGCTGACCGGACGCGACGACGCGCCGAACCCGCACGCGCGCGAGGTAACTTTAGCGATGCGCTACATCATCGTCCTCTTGGTGGGCCTCCTGCTCGGCGGGGCCGGGGTTTACTACCTCTTCGTCGGCGCGCCCCGGATCGAGCAGCGGCAGCTCGGCGCGCAGCCCCTCCAAGCGCCCGACGCGGGCGGCCCGCCGCCCGGCACCATCGTCCTGACCTTCGACGAGAAGTTCTTCGACACGCTGCTGGGCACGATCTTCCGCGACCTGCAGCCGCCGGCCTTCAAACTCTCCGGCAACGCTCCGGGCGCGAGGGCGGGCGGGGGCGCGGCCTTCGTCGCGGCGCAGGCGGGCGGCTGCGCGGATCAGTTGACCGTCGCGCAGGAGGGGAGCGGCGCGCGCACGTCCGTCACGCTCAAGGACGGCCGCATCGACGTGCCGCTCGCCTTCTCGGGGAGCCGCAACGTCTTCGGCAACTGCATGAACTTCAAGGGCGCGGCCCTCGCCAACATCGCCCTCTCCTTCAGCCGCGAGCAGCAGACGCTCTACGGCCAGATCAACGTCGAGGGCGTCAACCTCGAAGGCGTCTCGCCGATAGCCGGCCCCTTCGTCACCACCTTCGTGCAGACGGCGATCAACCAGAAGGTCAACCCGCTCGTCATCATGCGCGGCCAGCAGCTAACCTTGAACGTCCCCGTCGAGGCCAGCAACGGCACGGTGCGCGCGCAGGCCCGCGACGTGCGCCACGAGATCAAGGACGGCGCGCTGCGCCTCCACATCACCTACGACTTCGCCGGCGCGCGCGGCGTCGTCGCCTCGCCCCCGCCGCAAAGCTGACGCGCACCGCGGCGTGAAAAGCAGCGGGCCGGGTCGCTTCAACAGAAGCGACCCGGCCCGCTGCTTTTCACGCCGGCGCGCGCGCCTGAGAACCCGCGCGCGCGAGATTACTCGCCTGCCTCGGCCAGCCCTTGAATCGCCGGGCCGTTGACCGGGTGGCCGTCCGTGGGGTCGAAGCGCGAGCCGTGGCAGGGGCAGTCCCAACTCTTCTCGCCCGTGTTCCAGCTGACGACGCAGCCGAGGTGTGTGCAGATGGCGGAGCGTTCGTGGAGCGCGCCCGCGTCGTCGCGGTAGACGGCGACCTTCGTGAGGCCGCGGCGGAGGATCGCGCCCTCGCCCGCGGCGACTTCATCGGCCGAAGAGATGTCGCCCGGCGTGGCGAGGTCGGTGTACTGCGCGGCGACGTTCAGGTTCTCCTTCGCGTATTCGAGCGGCGCGTCGAAGGGCTTGCGCGAGGGGTCGTAGATTTCCGCCCACGGGTTCTCGCGCCCCGCGATGAGATCGGTGAGCAGGATGCCGGCGATCGTCCCGTGCGTCATGCCGTTGCCGCTGTCGCCGGTGGCGATCAGGACGTTCGCGCGATCCATCGGGTTGCGGCCGATGTAGCCGAGGCCGTCCACCGGCTCCATCACCTGACCCGACCAGCGGAACTCGATCCCTTCGATCATCGGAAAACGCTCGCGCGACCACTCTTCGAGGCGGCGCCAGCGCTCGCCCATGTCGTCGGCCTGTCCCGTCTTGTGATCCTCGCCGCCGACGATCAGCACGTCGTGGTCTTCGACCGCCTGAATGCGGATGTAGTGGTACGGGTCGGGCGTGTCCCACAGAAGCAACTGCGGGACGCTCCCCTTCGGGACGCGCGCGCCGACGACGTAGGTGCGGTAGGGGGCCTGCTTCGTGTGGATGGCGACGCGGTCGTTGACCGGCGTGTTGGTGGCGACGACGCAGGCGCGCGCCGTGACGCTGAAGCCGCCGGCGGTCGTGACGCGGACGTTCTGCTCGTCGAGGCTCTCGATCTCGTCGGCGTGCGTCTGGGTGAAGACGCGGCCGCCCGCGCGCGTGAAGGCGCGGGTCAGTCCGTCGATGTACTTGAGGATGTGGAACTGCGCCTGCCGGGGGAAGCGCAGGGCTTGGCCGAAGTCGTAAGCGTCGTAGGGCACGCGCTCGACGTATTCGACGTCGAGCAGGCCGGCGCGGTGCGCGGCGCGCAGCTCCTCGCCGAGCTGCTCGGTCGATTCGCCGGGCGGGACGAAGAGGTAGCCGTCGAGGCGCGCGAAGTCGCAGTCGATCTGCTCGGCACGGACGATCTCTTCGATCTTGTCGATGGCGGCGGTGTGGCTCTCGGCCGCGAGGCGCGCGCCGCGCTCGCCGAAGTGGCCTTCGAGCACGTAGTAGCGGTCGTCGAGCGCGTTGACGATGTGCGCGGTCGTGCGGCAGGTCTCGCCGCCCGCGACGGGGCCGTCGTCCAAGACGACGACGCGCTTGCCTTCACGGGCGAGCAGGTAGCCGGTCGTCATGCCCGCTATCCCCGCGCCGACGATGACCACGTCGGCCTCGGCGTCGCCGTCGAGCCGGCCCCCGCGCGGCGTGTCGGCCGTCCCCATCCAGATCGAAACTGTCGCGCCGTTGTCGGTGTTCATTCGCACCCTCCCCTTCTGAATTTAGTTCCCTCGCCCGGCGGAGATTTGGCGACGGGGAAACGAGTGTCGCGGCGGGCGTGAAGGTTATCGCCGTCTCGCGCGCCGTCGCGGATTCCACGTGCCTGAAAAGTTTTTGTTGGGCGATAGCCTAGCACAAAATTCCCGCGGCGCGGACGCACGATTCCGCGAAGCGGCGCGCCGACACTTCGTTCGAGCCGGTGCGGGTTCGGCGCGGCGCGCGGGGGCCGGCCCGCCGGGTCGGGGTTGCGTGCCGATCCCGGCCTCTTCGCCCGCGCCCCCTAACTTTCTTCGCCCGCGCCTCCCGCGCCGACGCGCTCGCGGCGAACTCCGTGCGGGTTGGTCGAACGCTCTCCGCGCTTGCGCTGCGACTTGCGGCGGCGGCGAACCTCGCCGCTGTTGTGTTCGACCGAGCGGATCGGCTGCAAGTCCGCGGCGTCGCCTTCCGGGTCGTCGAGGCGCGTCTCCACGTCGAGCGGCCGCGCGTCCAACACCTCGTCGGCCAGCGCGGAGCGCGCCGGGTCGTCGCCCCGTGGCGCGAGTGGGACATCCGCAGCCGCGAGGACGCCATCGCCTACGCCGCCGCCAAGAACGTCCCCGTCGCCGCGACGCTCACCAAGATCTACTCGCGCGACCGCAACATCTGGCACCTGTCGCACGAGGGCGGGCAGCTGGAGAACCCGGCCGTCGCCCCGGCCGAGGACATGTTCCAGCTCACGCAGGACCCGACGGCCGCCCCGGACGCCCCGGAGCACGTCACGATCGAGTTCGTGAAGGGGACGCCGGTCGCCGTGAACGGCGAGCACCTCGGCCCCGTCGCGCTGCTGACGCGGCTCAACCAGCTCGGGAGCCGGCACGGCGTCGG
>DATCVD010000580.1:0-3005 GCA_036567125.1 Pyrinomonadaceae bacterium
GAGCGGCTCGGCCGCGTGGTCAGCCGCCAGACCGTCCGCGCCTCCGTGCAGGAGAGCGGCGCGGGCGTGTCGGGCGCGCGCACCGTCTCCGTCAACTACAACACCAAGTTCGAGCGCGCCGACGCGCACGAGGCCGTCACGCTCGTCGAGCGCGAGGGCCGCTGGCAGCTCGCCCGCTACACGATCAACTCGGACGCCTTAAAGCCGTGAATCGTGAATCGTCAATCGTGAATAGTTAGAAAACAGTTTTCATCTATTCACGATTGACGATTCGCGATTCACGATTCACGAGCAATGATTCCACGCTACACACTGCCCGAAATGGGCGCGCTCTGGTCGGAGCAGAGCCGCTTCCAGAAGTGGTTGGACGTCGAGATCGCCGTCTGCGAAGTCCACGCCGAGATGGGGACGATCCCCCGCGACGCGCTCGCGGAGATCGAGGCGAAGGCCGCGTTCACGGTCGAGCGCATCAACGAGATCGAGCGGACGACCGACCACGACGTGATCGCCTTCACGACCGCGCTCGCCGAGAACATCGGCGAGGCCGCGCGCTTCGTCCACTACGGCCTGACCTCGTCGGACGTGGTGGACACGGCCAACGCGCTGCTGCTGCGCGACTCGTGCGACCTGCTGCTGAAGAGGATCGACGCGCTGCTCGAAGTGTTGCGCCGCCGCGCGCACGAGTTCAAGCGCACGCCGCAGGTCGGCCGCACGCACGGCGTCCACGCCGAGCCGACCTCGTTCGGCCTCACCTTCGCGCTCTGGTACGACGAGACGCGCCGCAACCGCGCGCGGCTAGAGAGAGCGCGCGAGGGCGTCGCCGTCGGCAAGATCAGCGGCGCGGTCGGCGGGTTCGCGCACCTCGACCCGGAGGTCGAGGAGAAAGTTTGCGCGCGTCTGGGCCTCCGGCCCGCGCCCGTCTCGACGCAGATCATCCAGCGCGACCGCTACGCCGAATACCTGTGCACGCTGGCGGTCGCCGCCTCGTCGCTCGACAAGTTCGCCTTGCAGATCCGCCACTGGCAGCGCACCGAGGTGCGCGAGGCGCAGGAGCAGTTCAAGCGCGGCCAGAAGGGTTCGTCGGCGATGCCGCACAAGCGCAACCCCATCCTCTCGGAGCGCATCTGCGGCATGGCGCGATTGTTACGCGGCTACGCCGTCGCCGGACTCGAATCGGTCGCCCTCTGGCACGAGCGCGACATCTCCCACTCGTCGGCCGAGCGCGTCGTCCTCCCCGACGCCTCCATCGCGCTCGACTACATGCTCGCCAAAGCGACTTCGCTGATCGACACGCTCGTCGTCTACCCCGAACGGATGCTCGAAAATTTGAACGCGACCGGCGGCCTCGTCTTCAGCCAGCAACTTTTGCTCGCGTTGACGCAGGCGGGCGTCTCGCGCGAGCAGGCTTACGAGTGGGTGCAGCGCAACTCGATGAAGGTCTGGGACGAGGGCGGCACCTTGCGCGAGCGCGCGCTCGCCGACCCCGACATCAACGCGCGACTTTCGCGCGGCGAGATCGAGCGCGTCTTCTCGCTCGACACCTACACGCGCAACGTGGACAAGATTTTCGCGCGCGTCTTTGACGGCGGCCAGTAGCCGGCGGCCGGTTGTTTTGCGCCCGCCGGCCCGTGTGGTAAAAAGTCCAGTTCCGAAAACGGGCAACCGGCGGCGGGCGGCCGGCAACTGACGGGTAACCATCGGACGATGAAAGCAAAAGTTTACGTCACACTGAAGCCGGGCGTGCTCGACCCGCAGGGCAAGGCCATCCAGCACTCGGTCGATCTGCTCGGCTACGGCGGCATCGAGGACGTGCGGCAGGGCAAGTACTTCGAGATCGAGCTGGACGAGTCGCTCGACGCGGCGCGCTCGCGCGAGACGGCCGAGCGGATGGCGCGCGAGGTCTTGTCGAACCCCGTGATCGAGGACTACCGCGTGGAGGTGGAGTGATGAAATTCGGCGTTATCGTCTTCCCCGGCTCGAACTGCGATCACGACGCCTACCACGTCATCTCGAAGCACGTCGGGCAGCCCGTCTCGTTCGTCTGGCACCGGGAGACCGATCTCTCCGGCTACGACGCCCTGATCCTGCCGGGCGGCTTCTCCTACGGCGACTACCTGCGCGCGGGCGCGCTCGCCTCCTTCTCGCCCGTGATGCGTTCGGTCAAGCAGTTCGCGGCGCGCGGCGGCCTCGTCCTCGGCATCTGCAACGGCTTCCAAATCTTGTGCGAGGCGGGGCTGCTGCCCGGCGCGCTCATCCGCAACCGCGATCTGCACTTCCGCTGCGAGTACGTCAACGCGCGCGTGGAGACGACCGACACGCCCTTCACGAACGAGCTGGCGCGCGGCGACGTCCTCCGCATCCCCATCGCGCACGCCGAGGGCAACTACACCTGCGACGACGCGACGCTCGCCGAGCTACAACGCGAAGACCGCGTCGTCCTGCGCTACTGCGACCCCGCCGGCCGCATCACGGACGGGGCCAACCCGAACGGCTCGCGTGACAATATCGCCGGCATCTGCAACCGCGCGCGCAACGTCGTCGGGATGATGCCGCACCCGGAGCGCGCCTGCGAAGACCTGCTCGGCTCGGCCGACGGCCGCGGCGTCTTCCGCTCGCTCGCCGCCACGCTCGCCGCCGCGGCGTAAGGGGCCGGGCGCGGCCGTCAGACTCGACGCGCCCGCTTCAAGTCTTCAACTTCATCTTCGTCCCACCTTAAACGGCGAGGGCGCGGCGTGATGGCTCACGCCGCGCCCTCCACCGACCCACCTCCCGCGCGCGCAACGTGCGGAAAGATGGTGGGGCCGAATTCCCCGAACAACTAACGGACGGCCGTGACCTCGACGACCCGCGGCTTCACGCCGTCGCCGCCGTTTTTGACGAGCAGCCGGCTTCCGCGCCGCGCCGCGCCCTCGCGCTTCGACTCGCGGAACTCGCGCCCCTCCGCGCCTCCCCCGGCCCACGCGCTCCGCAGGAAGTACTCGCCGCCGTAGCGGTGGAAGACGAGC
>DATCVD010000581.1:0-2589 GCA_036567125.1 Pyrinomonadaceae bacterium
CTCGCGCCCGCCGCGGTCGGCGCGCGGCCGCAGACCGGCGGCGCGGCCTCGAAGAACCCGCAGACCGAGCAGCAGTCGGAAGTGGCGCAGTTGAAGAAGACGACCGAGGCGCTGTCGCGGCAGCTCGGCTCGATCACGTTCAGCGGCGACATCCGTCTGCGCTACGAGCCGCAGTTCGGCCTGTTGAACGCGCAGCCGAACGCCGACAATCCCTCAATCGTCGGCAACGAGCTGACCTCGCGCCAGCGCGTGCGCCTGCGCGCGCGCCTCGCCTTGCGCGGCCGCGTCGGTCAGGAGTTCGACTGGGGCCTGCGCTTCTCGACAGGCGCGACGCCCGACATCGCCAGCCCCAACCAGACGCTGACAGACTTCTTCGGCCACAAGACCTTCGCGCTCGATCAGGCGTTCATCACCTACCGCCCGGCGGCCGTGCCGGGACTGCGCCTGCAAGGCGGCAAGTTCGAGACGCCGTGGCTCACGACCGAGATGACGTGGGACAACGACATCTCGCCCGAAGGGATCAACGAGTCCTACTCGCGCGACTTCGAGCGGGCCGGCGCGCTCAAGAACCTGACCCTCGTCGCGTGGCAACTGCCGCTGCTCGAACGCAACTCGGCCTTCGTGCTCGACGCGGCGGGCCGCGTCAACGTGGACGCCTCGCGCCGCGGCGGGCGCGACCTCGCGCTCTACGGCGCGCAGGCCCGCGCGCGCTTCGAACTCGCGCCGAAGGTCGCGCTCACCGTCTCGGCCGCCGACCTCTACTTTTCCGGCACGCAGTTCATCACCCCCGCGCAATTCTTCGGCGGCCAGATTCAGGTGCCCGTCACCGTCACGATCCCCGCGTCGGGCACGACCCCGGCGCGCACCGCGACCGGCTTCGCCGCCGTCCCGCGCGACTTCCTCGTCAACGGCTCGGCCCTCGGCGTGACGGCCGCCTCGACCAACGCCGTGAACGCCGACGGGCGGCTCTCGTCCGGCTACAACCTCGTCGATCTGATCGGCCGGCTTGAACTCACGCACAAGGCGCGCTGGCCCGTCACGGTGGTCTTCAACGTCGTCACGAACACGCAGGCGCGCGACGTCGTGCGGGCCGGCGGCGCGCGGCTGGAGAACGATGAGAACCTCGGCTACTGGGCCGAGGTTCAGGTGGGCCGCGCGCGGGCGAGCGAGCGCGGCGACATGCTGTTCAGCTACACGCACCTGCGCATCGAGCGCGACGCGATCTTCTCGCCCTTCAACTTCTCCGACATCGCGCAATCGACCGACGTGCGCGCGCACCGCTTCATCGCAGCCTACGCCGTCGATCCGCGCGTCACGCTCTCCGTCACCGGCGTCGTCACGGAGCGCCCGAACGGCCTGCTCGGCGTCTTCGGCCAGACGCCCCTCGGCTCGCTCAACCGCCCGACCACGCGGCTGCAACTCGACACCACCTTCCGCTTCTGAGGCCGGGCGGCGCGGGAGTTTTGACTTAAGAATCTTTTAACCCTGCGGCAACCCGGATTTAGCCCGGCCCGACCATAATCGGGTCACCCTACAGTCCACCCTTAAATGCGGACAGGGCCACGCTACCTCCTCCCCGGAGACTTCAGCGTGGCCCTAATTTTTTCGCACGCGGCGGCCGGTCGCCCGCCCGTCTCCGCCGCCTTCACCGCTTCGGGTCGACACGACGGAAGGCTGGCGTGTCTCGCGCCTTACGGCGCTGCGCTCACGTCCCAGAGTTTGACGCTCTTGTCGGACGCGCCCGCGAGCGTGCGGCCGTCGGGCGAGAAGGCGAGGCGGTGGGTGATGCCCATGCCGTCGGCGGCGAGCTTCAGTCTGAGCGCGCCGGTCTGCGCGTCCCAGAGCTTGATCCAGTGGTACGTGCCGGTCGCCACGCTCGCGCCGTCGGGCGCGACGGCGACCGCGAAGACGGCGCTCAAATCTTCTTCTTCGAGCGTCAGCCGCGACTCGCCCGTCCGCGCGTCCCAGAGCCGCGCGGTGTCGTCGTAGCTGCCGCTCAGGAGCGTGCGGCCGTCGGGCGAGAAGGCGAGCGCGAGCACGCCCTTCTCGTGGCCTTCGAGCGTGAGCTTCGGCTCGCCGGTCTCGGCGTCCCAGATTTTGACGGGGTTCTCGTTCGTGCCGCCCGTCGCCACGAGCCGGCCGTCGGGCGAGAGCGCGTAGGCGGGGTTCACGTCCGGCTGGATCGAGTCGTTTTTGAGCGACCAGTCTTCGGTGTTCCAGAGCATCGCGGGCCGGCTGCCGCCGAGCAAGGTCTTCCCGTCGGCCGAGAAGGCGACGGACGAGAAGGGGCTGTGAGGGTACTTGAGCGTCTGCACGATCTCGCCCGCGCGCCCGTCGCGCAGTTCGAAGACGTGCAGGGGGTAGCCGGTTTGGCCGGGGTTGTGGTCGAGCGAGACGGCGAGCAGTCGGCCGTCGGGCGAGAAGGCGAGCGCGAGCACGCCCGCGTCGAGGCCGTCGAGCGTCTGCCGCAGTTCGCCGGTCTCGGCGTCCCACAGCCTGACGGCCTTGTCCGCGCCGCCGCTGGCCACGAGTTTGCCGTCGGGCGAGAAGGCGCACGCCGTCACCTCCTCGGTGTGGCCGTCGAGCACG
>DATCVD010000582.1:0-6705 GCA_036567125.1 Pyrinomonadaceae bacterium
TCGGCGGCGAGGAGTTCGCGCTGCTGCTCGCCGGCGCGAGCGAGCAGAGCGCCGTCGCGGCGGCCGAGCGCCTGCGCCATTCCGTGTCGGCCGTCTCGCTCGACGACATCGGGACGGTCACGATCAGCGTCGGCGTCGCCGCCTGCCCCGCGCAGGCCGACGCCGAGCGCGCTCTCTACGCCGCGGCCGACGCCGCGCTCTACCGCGCCAAGTCGCTCGGACGCGACCGCAGCGTCCTCGCCCCGCCGCTGACACACCCTTGATCGCTTCAAGCAAGTTTAAGCCGGGCGTGAGGCGGCAAAGGATTTAAGGCGGGCTGAAAACCGCCGGGGTTGAAAAGGGAAGGGGAGGCCCGGCCCGCGGCGCGCGATTCTATGTCGCGCGCCGCGGGCCGGGCCTCCCCTCGTTCGTGCCGAGATCAGTTTGCGGCGGACTCGGTCAGGTTCGCCACGGCCGCGATTAGCTCGTTCGGCTCGACCGGCTTCGGCACGAACATGTTGAAGCCGGCGGCGAGCGCGCGCGTGCGATCCTTGACCCTGACGTACGCGGTCAGTGCCACGGCGGGGATGTTACCGCCCGCCTCGGCCCCGAGCGCGCGGAGCCTTGCGATGAGCGAGTAGCCGTCTTCGCCCGGCATCGCCAGATCGGAGACGAGCACGTCGGGCCTGAACCAGCGCAGTGCTTCGAGCGCGTCGTCTGCCGACGAGGCCGTCTGGACGGATGCTTGGCACGCGGTCAGCGCGGTGGCGAGCATGTTGAGCGTGTCGCGGTCGTCGTCCACCAGCAGCACGCGCACGCCTTCAAGCGTGGCGTGCGGATCGCGGTGCGCGCCCGCGTCCTCGTCAGCCGCCGCGGCCGGGAGTCCGCTACCGTGCCACCCGCCCGCCGGCTCCGGGGCGGGCGCTGACGGGAGCCTGATCGTGAACGACGCCCCGAGTCCCTCGCCGTGGCTGTCGGCCGCGACCGACCCGCCGTGCAGCTCGACCAAGTGGCGGACGATTGCGAGGCCGAGGCCGAGGCCGCCGTGGCGGCGCGTGCTCGTGCCGTCGGCCTGCCGGAAGGCGTCGAAGACGTGCGGCAAAAACTCGGGGGCGACGCCCTGCCCCGTGTCGCTCACTTCGATCCGCACGTCGCGTCCGTCGCGCCCCAGACGCACCTCAACGCGCCCGCCTTCGGGCGTGAACTTGATGGCGTTCGACAGCAGGTTCCAGACGACCTGTTGCAGGCGGCCCGCGTCGCCGGAAACGTGCCGGGTCGAAGGGTCGAGCGTCACGATCAGGCGGACGGCCTTCGAGTCGGCCGCCAACTGCACGGCATCGACGGCCGCGTTGATGACCGACGCCAGATCGACGGGGCCGACGTTCAGCCGGAGCTTGCCCGCGACCACGCGCGACACGTCGAGGATGTCTTCGATGAGCTGCGCCTGCGAGTGCGCGTTGCGCTCGATGGTGGCCAGCCCGCGGGAGAACGTGGCCGCATCGAAGCTCTCGGTGCGGAGCATGTGCGCCCAGCCGATGATGGCGTTCAGGGGCGTGCGCAACTCGTGAGAGACGGTCGCCAGAAACTCGTCCTTCATGCGGTTGGCGGCCTCGGCCTCGGCGCGCGCCGCCTGCTCGCTGGCGAGCAGCCGCCCGCGCTCCGCCAACTCCGCTTCGAGCGACGCGGCCTTCTGCTGCAACTCGATGATCGCGCGCAGGCGCGCGTCCGCGCTGTCGAGCGCGGTGTAGCTCTCGGCGGGGATGACGCGCGAGTGGGAGGCGCACACGTCCGAGAGGGGCGCGGCGAGCGCGCCGCCGCCGAACCCGTTCGCCGGGTAGGCGCAGAAGAGCTGGAAGGGGCGCGTCTTTTGCAGGTCGTTCCAGAGTCGTTCGAGGCTGATCGCCGCCGCGTGATTCTGCTCGGCCCAGAGCAGATCGACCATCTCGCCGAAGACGCGCACGCGCCGCCCGCCGCCGGCCACGCGCGCGACGAGCCCGCCGATCACTTCGGCGAAGCGCGCCGGCTCGGGCGAGCCGCCGACCATGAACTCCGACAGCGTCCCGGCCGCGTCGAGCGCGACGAACTGGCCGCGCCCGATAGCTTCGGCCACGTCCAGCCCGCGCGCGCGCAAGCCTTCTTCGAGGGCCTCGCGGTGCGCCTTCGTCGCCACGACGACGCAGGCGTCGCCCGCGTCGAGGCCGCAGCGCACGAAGTCGCACAGGGAGTTCAGGAGGAAGGCGTCCGTGTCGTAGAACTGGACGAAGTGTTCGCAGTCTCCCGCGTCCCTCCAGTCGGAGCGCGGCGCGAGTTCCGGCGCGGAGTGCGCGAGGGCGCTGTGCCGGATGAAGTCGCTGGCGGGCGGGCCGTCGCTAAATGCTTTGCTCAAGGAGTTCCCCCGAAGGTCGGCTCGCGCCGGGAGTGATAGTTTCACTCCGCGCGCAGGGAGGCGGTCATTTAAAGGCTGCGATAGGGGTCAACTCAGCCCGCGGCTTGCCGCCGCTCTCGGCGCGGTGTCACGCGAACCGCGTCGCATTCCGAGCGGTACGCTCAAGGGGAACGTACACACCGAATCTTACTCCGCGACGGCTGGAGAATCCAAGGTTAGATGGGCGAAGCCGCCGCCGCATAGTTAACCGGCCGCACAATCGATCACTTTTTTTGGTCAACATTCGGTTGCCCTGAATCCCCGGCCGGCGGCAAACCGGAGGCCGCCCCGCGTAATCTAATCCGCTCGACTTGTCGCGCGCGTTGACGTATATTGGCGCGGCTTGGTCACGCCGGGGCGCGCAACCGTGGATTTAACGTCGCCGACCCGGCGGGGTTGGGGCCTCACGCAATTACGCGAAAAAAACTTTTGTTGCAAGTGTGAAACAGCGTTCCATTCTTGCGCCGTTCGTGCTATACTCCTTCTCGCCTTCCAGAAGGGACACGAACTTTAAGCGCAGGAAGAGAGGACGGGAAGAAAGTGATAGGCACAATGGCTGACGGCAAAATGGGCGCGGATCGCGGCAAGGCGATTGAGGCCGCCCTCGCCAACATCGAAAAGAAATTCGGCAAGGGTTCGATCATGCGCCTCGGCGAGCGCGAAGTCGCCGACGTGCTGTCGATCTCGACGACCTCGCTCTCGCTCGACGCGGCCATCGGCATCGGCGGCGTCCCGCGCGGTCGCGTCGTGGAAATCTACGGGCCGGAGTCGTCGGGCAAGACGACGCTCGCCCTGCACATCGTCTCGGAGGCGCAGAAGGCCGGCGGCGTCGCCGCCTACATCGACGCCGAGCACGCGATGGACGCGGAGTACGCCGGCAAGTTGGGCGTCAACGTCGACGATCTGCTCATCTCGCAGCCCGACTCGGGCGAGCAGGCGCTGGAAATTTGCGAGGCGCTCGTGCGCTCGAACGGCGTGGACGTGATCGTCATCGACTCGGTCGCCGCGCTCGTCCCGCGCGCCGAACTCGACGGCGAGATGGGCGACTCGCTGCCCGGCCTGCAAGCGCGACTCATGTCGCAGGCGCTGCGGAAGCTGACGGCCATCGTCTCCTCGTCGAACACCACGCTCATCTTCATCAACCAGATTCGCGAGAAGATCGGCGTCATGTTCGGCTCGCCCGAAACGACGACCGGCGGCCGCGCGCTCAAGTTCTACTCCAGCTTGCGCCTCGACATCCGCCGCATCGGCGCGATCAAGGACGGCGACCGCGCGGTCGGCAACCGCACGAAGGTCAAGGTGGTGAAGAACAAGGTCGCGCCGCCGTTCCGCGAGTGCGAGTTCGACATCATGTACGGCGAGGGCATCTCGCGCGAGGGCGACCTGCTCGACTTGGCGGTGACGAACCGCATCGTCGAGAAGTCGGGCGCGTGGTTCTCCTACAAGGGCGAGCGCCTCGGCCAAGGCCGCGAGAACTCGAAGCAGACCCTGAAGGACGACGCCTCGATGTTCGCGCGCATCAACAACGACGTGCGCGCCGCGCTCGGCCTGCCCGTCCGCGAGACGGCCGAGGCCGCGACGGAGTCGGTCGAGGAGAAGGCCGAGAAGGCTTCTTCCGCCAAGAAGTAAGCTCGAACCTCGGGCGCTCAAACATCAGCCGCGCGGCGCGCGTCTTCGCCACGGTCGAAGGCGCGCCGCGCGGCTGAACTTTTGCGCGCCAGTGCGTCAGCTTTTGCGCGGCCGCGAACTGATTCACATTTGCGCGGCCGCGTTCGTCTTTACAGTTCCGCGCCCGCCGCAGCATAATTCGCCGCGCCGACTTCAAACAGTAAGCCCGGGATGGAAAAGTCGCTCCTCATCAAAGGCGGGACGCTCGTCACCGCCGACGGAAACAACACCGTCGCGGCGGGCGGCCTGCTGATCCGGGGCGGGCGGATAGTCTCAGTCGGCGGGTCGCATGAGTCGGCCGACGAGGTGATCGACGCGCGCGGCTGCGCGGTGCTGCCCGGCTTCGTGCAGACGCACGTCCACCTCTGCCAGACCTTGTTCCGCGGCGCGGCCGACGACCTGCCGCTCATCGACTGGCTGAAAGAACGCGTCTGGCCGATGGAGGCCGCGCACACGCCCGCCTCCCTGCGCGCCTCGGCGCGGCTCGGCGTCGCCGAGTTGATCAAGGGCGGCACGACCTCGGCGCTGACGATGGAGACCGTCAACCACACGCGTGAGGTCTTCCGCGTCGTCGAGGAGTCGGGCTTCCGCGCGACGGTCGGCAAGTGCATGATGGACGCGGGCGACGGCGTGCCGGCCGCGCTGCAAGAGGAGACGGAGGACTCCATCAGCGAGTCGCTCGCTCTGCTCGAAGAGTGGCACGGCCGCGCCGACGGGCGGGTGCGTTATTGCTTCGCGCCGCGCTTCGCCGTCAGTTGCACGCGCGGCCTGCTCGAACGCGTGGCGCGGCTCGCGCGCGAGCGCGGCGTCGTCGTACACACGCACGCCTCGGAGAACCTGACCGAGATCGAGATGGTCGAGCGCGCGACGGGGATGAGGAACGTGCGTTACCTCGACTCGCTCGGGCTGGCCGCGCCCAACGTCGCGCTCGCGCACTGCGTCCACCTCGACGAAGAAGAGTTAGACACGCTCGCGCGCACCGGCACGCACGTCCTGCACTGCCCCTCGTCTAACATGAAGCTCGGCTCCGGCGTCGCGCCCGTCGTCGAGATGCTCGCGCGCGGCGTCAACGTCACGCTCGGCGCGGACGGCGCGCCGTGCAACAACCGGCTCGACGCGTTCACGGAGATGCGCGCGGCCGCGCTGCTGCAAAAGGTCTCGCGCGGCGCGGACGCGCTGCCCGCCCCGCGCGTCCTGCGTATGGCGACGATTGACGGCGCGCGCGCTCTCGGGCTGGGCGGCGAAGTCGGCAGCCTCGAAGTGGGCAAGCGCGCGGACGTGACGGTCGTTGACCTCGCGCGCCTGCACCTGACGCCGCGCCCCGATGTCGTCTCGACGCTCGTCTATGCGGCCACGCCCGCGGACGTGCGCACGGTCGTCATCGACGGGCGCGTCGTCCTGCGCGACGGGGAGCTGTTGACGTTGGACGAGCGCGAGGTGAGACGCGAGGCGGAAGCCGAGGCCGCGTCGCTGTTCGAGCGGGCTTTGAAAGTTCGAAGCGTTAACTGAATCATCCGAACCGAAAACTTCGGAAAGAATTTTACCGGCGGCGGGCGGCGGAATTTTCCGCGCGGCGAACAGATAACTTTCCGCCGTTTGAAAATCGGGAATGGTTTTAAATCGGAGGAGGGAATCGCGACGGGTTCGATGAGGTGTCGCCCGCAAAAGCGTGTGCCAGCCCAAAGGTTGCGAGACGGGGGGCGCCTCGGCGTTTGAGCTGGCACTGGCGGGCGTCTAAGTTCGGTCTCAGGACGTGTGTCTTGCGACTTGTCGGCCGTGGCGACCGGCCACATCCTTTAACGGGCCGGATTATACACCTCTTTGCAAAACTGTCAACGCTTTTTTGTGACTTATCCGACAAAACCGCGAAGCCGCCGCGAAGGTTGACAGCAAATTCAACGACTCCCTATACTTGCGTCTCCGGCGGCTTCCTCAAGTCACCGCGGCTAGGTAGCTCAGTTGGTAGAGCACCTGACTGAAAATCAGGGTGTCGGCGGTTCGATTCCGTCCCTAGCCATCCAAATCTAAATAACTTAGGGCGTCCGTTCTGGACGCCCTAAGTCTTTTGGTCTGCCAATGGTCTGCCAAACTCAGCCGGCCGTTCCGGTCTTACCGTACAACATGCTTTCGAGTTTTTGTGAAGCGGCCTCTTGCATCATCACCGGGACTGTTCCATCAACGTCGAAGTTCAAGTGACCTAACGGCTCGTCGAAGTCGCATTGATACGGATAGCGGCAAGGGCCGACCGACTTCGCCGAACTCACCGGACGCGGACGCCGTTCCGAATCTCAAACCAAGTGTCGAAGCCGAGCGCGTCCCGCCTCCAAAAGAAGTTTTGCGCGTGCATCCGGTAGCTGAGGTAAGGCGGCGGCCGCCAGATGTCGACACCGGAACCGGCGCGGATGCGTGTGACGGGCCTTCAGAAAAATGTTGACATCTGCCCGCGCCGGTATTAAAAGCGTGTGCCTTGAGCCATGCGGCCGCGGTCTCCCCACCGCGAAACTCGTAACCGTAACTCACACAAACGGGAAGGAAGGTAAATATGCGCGAAAGGATCCACAAGAGGGCACTCGCCCTCTTCATTGCGGTGGCCGTTTTTAGCGTCCACACCGCGGCGGGCGCGGCGGCCGCGC
>DATCVD010000583.1:0-3979 GCA_036567125.1 Pyrinomonadaceae bacterium
ACGCCGGCCGCGACCGTAGACCCGGACGCGCCGCCCGCCCCGAATATCGACCCCGCCACGGCCGCCAGCGCGCTCACGACGGCCGGGGGCGCGGGAACGAAAGAGTCGCTGGACTCGTGCGGGCTGCTCGGCACCCCGGAGCAGGGCCGGCTCTCGGAATACGAGCGCGCCGTCTGCCGGCTCGTGGACAGAATCCGGCAGGGCAAGATCGGCAGCGCCGACCCGGACGCGCCGGCCCCGCCCGACCCGCAGGCGACCTTCACGCTCAACCTCGACCCGCTGGCGACCGAAGCGATCTTCGCCGCGAAACTGATCGGCACGGAGGAGCGGGCAAAATTTCTGACGGAGGCCGAGGAGGCGCGGACGGACAAGCAGGTCGGCGGCGGCCCGTCGAACTCGGGCAGCACGTCGCTGGTCGTCAAGGGGGGCGCGCCGACGGTGCTGGGCCTCGCCGTCGAGAACGGCGCGCTCATCCAATCCCGCAGCGGGACGACCATCACGTACCGCGGCAACCCCGTCGGCATCTTCAAATTTTTGCAGGGCAAGAGCTGGGACGAGAGCTACTTGGAGGATCAGGACGATCCCTCCACGCGCCTGCTGAGGCGATTCTCCTTCGGCGTCTCCTTCGACACGGAGCGCGGCCGCGAGCCGGGAGTCTTCACGGCCGGGCGGCAGCAAATCTCCGGCTACTCGCTGCGCTACGAGTTCGTCAACGAGCGCGACCCGCGGCACCCGAAGTACCTCCCGACGTGGAGGAGTTTCCTCGCCGAGGAAGGCGTCGCGCTCACGCAGTCGGTCGCCGACGCCTTCAAGGCGCTGACCGTCAGGCGCGGCTTCACCGACGCCGAGCGCGCGGCCGGCGTCAAGCGGGAGATCAGGTTTAGGAACCCCGTCCTTCAGGCTTGGCTCGAAGAGACGAGGCGGGCCGTCGCCGCGGCCGCGCCCGCCGACGTGGAGTCGGTCTTCAAAGCCCAGTTGGATAAATTCCCGGCCGGCGACCGGTTGCCCGACGACGTGCGCGACACGCTGAGGGGCTTCACGACCGTCTACGGCGCATACCTGCAAGCCCGCGAGAGGCTGCTCCGGGAGGTGGCGAAGGGGCGGGTCATCACCTTCGAGTACACGAACACGCGCGAGGTTAACGCGCCCGACCTGTCGAACCTCAACTTCATCGCCGAGACCGGCATCTTCCGCGGGCGGGCCGATCTCACCGCCAACGCCTCCTTCTCCTTCTACAACTCGCGCCCTCAGGGCGGGGTCAACCGCGTCCGTGACTTCCAGTTCTCCGGGCAGCTCGACGTGCCGTTCAAGGTGCGGCAGGTCGGCAACTTCATCTTCTCCTTCGCGGGCAAGTACGAGCGGGTGGTCGACGACGCCATCGCGCTCGACGGGACGGTGCTGCCGGGGACGAAGGGCGACATCGGCGTCGGCCAATTCAAGCTCACGCTGCCGTTCCTTGAGGGCACGGGCGTCAAGTTCCCCATCTCCTTCACCGTCGCCAACCGCACGGAGTTGGTGCGCGAGCAGGAGGTGAGGGGCAGCTTCGGCTTCACCTTCGATCTGGATAAGGTTCTCGCCCGGTTCAGGCCGTTCTGACGCGGGCGCGGGCGCGCACAAGCGACAGCGGCGCGGACGTTTGGAACGTCCGCGCCGCTGTTTCTGCTCCGGGCTTGCTTCCGCGGCGGCCTTAAATTCGCGGGCCGCGGCCGGGCCTACTTGCTGCCGGTCTGCGCCTGCTGCTGCGTGGCCTTCGGGTCGTAGGGCGAGGCGAGGTACTGCTTGGCGGCGGCCTGCGCGTTGTCGTAGTTGATGCCGGACTCGACCGCCTTCTGGTAGGCGTTGACGGCGCGCTCGCGCTGCCCCTGCGCGTCGTAGGCGTTGCCCATCTTGATCTGCGCCCAGACCTCGATCCACGAGGGCTTGAGGTTGCCGTTCAAGGCGGCCTTGAAGTTGTCGATGGCCGGCGCGTAGTTGCGCTGCTCAAGGTAGATCAGGCCGAGGTTGTAATAGATCCACGAGTTCGACTTGTCGAGCTTCAAGGCCTCTTCCAACTGCCGCTGCGCCTCCGCGTACTGCCCCTCGCGGAACAGCTCGATGCCGCGGCGCGCGACGATGGAGACGCGCAAGTCCTCGTTGAGCTTCAGCACGCGGTTGTTCGGATCGACGACGACTTCGAGCGGCGCGCCGTTCGACTCGATGTCGAAGTCCTCGCTCTTGTCGTCGATGCGCACGGTCGTCGTCGCGTTCTGCGTGTCGCCCTCGGAGCGCAGCATCAGCTCGACGGGCATCCGCAGGTTCTCGAAGTTCTGCTTGACCGTCCCGCGCGCTTTGAACTTGCCGGCGCGCGTGCGGATGATCTGGTACTCGACCGAGAACTCGGGGACGCCCGTGCCCTCGACCCAGCGCGCGAAGAAGTAGCGGAGGTTCTCGCCCGCCACCTGCGAGGCCAGCTTCTCGAAGTCGTCGATGGAGATGCTGCGCCCGCGGTACTGCTCGGCGGCCGCGCGCAGGAGCTGATCGAACTTCTCGCGGCCGAGCGTCTCGCGCAGCATCTTGAAGACCATCGCGCCCTTGTAGAAGACGATGGACTGGTACTGCGGCGACGTGTCGTCGAGCGTCGAGGGCGCGCGCAGGATCGAGGCCGACTGCTCGAACATGAGCGCGCGCTCCATCATGTCGCGCTGGGCGGCGTCTAAGGCCGCGCCCGTCGCGGTCGCCTCGCGCAGCGCGAACGCGCTCCACTCGGCCAAGCCCTGCGAGAGCCACGCGTCGTCGAACGACTTCAGCCCGACCGTGAAGCCCCACCACTGGTAGGCGACCTCGCGCTGCACGCGCTCCTCTTTGGGCGCGCGGCCCGACTCGAAGAAGCTCCCCGACAGGAACTGCATCCCGTGCGCCGCGTAGGCTTCGAGGCTCTCGTCGTCGATCTGCGCGATGACGTAGCGCGAGCCGAAGGCCGGCGGGCCGTACTTCTCGGTGTAGAACTCAAGCGCCTTGCCGACCAACTCCGCGTAGCGCTCGATGCGGTTTTCGCTGCCCGGCTGGACGAAGAACTGCAACTCGTAGCCGCCCATGCGGAGCGAGCGCGTGACGTAGCGGCCCGCGGCGAAGTTGCCGATGAGCGTCGGCTGCTTGCGGACGAAGCGGTAGCGGGTCTGCCCGCCGGCCGCGGTCTGCGCGACCGGCTCGTCGGACGTGCCGGCGACGACCATCCCCGCCGGGACGATGACGGTGATGTCGGAGGTCGCGCGGTCGGCGGCGTAGTCGTGGAAGGGGAACCAGCGCGCGGCGTACATCAGGTAGGAGCCTTCGTTGCCGACGTAGGCCAGCCGCCGGTTGGCGAGCGGGCCGCCTTCGGGCGTCACGAGCGCGCCCGACCAGCGGAAGCGCAGCGTGACCGGCGTGTTCGGCTGCGCGACCTCGCCGAGATCGACGCGGACGTTCGGGCCGAGCGTGTCTAAGCCGACCGGGTCTTGGACGAAGTTAGCCAGCGGCTTCCCGTTGCGCTCGATGGCCTCCACCTTCAGCGAGCCGTTCAGCTCGAAGACGACGGTGCGCGTGGCATCGAGCGGCGTGAAGGTCACGTCGGCCGCGGCGCGCAGGACGTGCTGGGCCGGGTTGAGTTCGGCCTCGATGCGGTAGTGCGTCACGTCGAAGCGCGCGCGCGCGGGGCCTTGCGGCTGCTGCGCGTGGGCGGCCAGAGCGGCGGCGAAGATTGCGACGGCGGCCGCGACGGGCCGGAACAAGCGCGTGGGGAACATGGTCATCTTCAAATTCAAAACTTTCTTGCGTGTGATTATCGATCTGGCGCGGCCGCCCCGTCCGTGAGAATTTTCCGAAGAATCCGACGGCCCCCGCGGGCCGCCGCCGTCCGACGTTTCTCCCTGTTGCGGCGAGGTTTAGATGACTCGCGCCCCGCGCGGAGTTGGCCGAGCGGCCCGGCGCGCGTCCGCTAACTTTCGCGCCGTGCGGGCGCGGC
>DATCVD010000584.1:0-2977 GCA_036567125.1 Pyrinomonadaceae bacterium
GCCATCGGGCCGCTCCTGAACGTCGCGCCGCTCACGCAGTCGCAGGCGACCGAGGCCGCGCTCAAGCGCGCCGCCGCGCCGCTAGTCCTGCACGTCGCCACGCACGGCTTCTTCCTGCCGGATCAGAAACAGGAGGCCGCGGCCGAGTCGCGCAACCTCGGCCTCGGGGCCGACGCGGCGGCGGGCGGCTCGCGCTTCGAAAACCCGCTGCTCCGCTCAGGCATCGCGCTCGCGGGCGCGAACACGCGTCAGGGCGGCGCGGGCGAGGACGGGGTGCTGACCGCGCTCGAAGCGGCCGGGCTAGACCTCTGGGGCACGAAGCTGGTCGTGCTCTCGGCCTGCGAGACGGGCGTCGGGCAAGTCGAGAACGGCGAGGGCGTCTACGGGCTGCGCCGCGCGCTCGTGCTCGCCGGCGCGGAGTCGCAGGTGATGTCGCTGTGGCAGGTGTCGGACGACGCGACGCGCGATCTCATGATCGGCTACTACCGGCGGCTGCAAGCGGGCGAGGGGCGCACGGAGGCGCTCAGGCAGGTGCAACTCGAAATGCTCAAGGGCGGCGCGGCCGCAACCAAACAGCCCGCGCCGCCCGCGCGAACCGGCGGCCTCTCCGGCGCGCTCGGCGTCAAACAGATCGACCGCAGCCACCCCTACTTCTGGGCCGCCTTCATCCAGTCGGGCGACTGGCGGCCGATGAGCGCGCCGCCCGCGGTCGCGAAGTGAACGCCCCCGCCGCGCGCTTTCACTCGCAGAGAGCACATCAACCGCAAGGCACACGAAGGACGGAGCAGTTTTCAGTGTTCAGTTAAGACAAACTGAACACTGAAAACTACTTTCCTCTCCGGGGTCTTCGTGTGCCCTGCGGCTGGTTGTTTTTGAACCGCGTCAGCCGCGCCCCTGACGCGAGTAGACGTAGAACATCACGCCGATCACGACGACGAGGAGCATTTCGAGTTGGGCGAAGTAGGCCCAGTCGGTCTGCCCCGCCTCGTCGCGCGCGAGCGGGTAGAGGAAGAAGCTGCCGAAGGCGAGGCCCGCCGCCAGCCAGATCACTTGTCGCTTCGCGTCCCACATCGCTTAAGCCCGCCGCCGTTGTGCCCCATCTCGCCGCCGGCCCTCAGTTGTAGAAGTTCTCGCCGTCAACTTCTTCCATCGGCGTGCGCTTGCGGGCGACCGCCCGCGTCGTGGTCTTGACGGTGTCGCGGCCGCGCGCGGTCTTGGGCGGCGTGCGGACGGTGGTGACTTTCCGGCCGGTCAGGAAGTTGGTGCTCTCCTGCGTGACGGTGGCGGTGAGGCGGTCGCGCGACGTGCTGTCGAAGCCGATGAGGACGAAGCGCGCGGCGGCCGCGTCGTAGCGGAAGCGGTAGGTGTGCTCCGTCACCTCGCGCGAGCCGAAGTCTTGGCTGACGACGATCACGCCGCGCTCGATCTTCACCCCCGCGGGCGCTTCGACGACGCCGTAGAACGCGCCGCCGCAAGACGTGCACTGCAACACCTTGTCGGCCACGGCCGCGCGCCGCAGCGCGCCGTCCCGCCCTCTGAACAGCACGACCAGCGCCCGCTGCCGCTCGACGATCCAGTCCTCTTTCGCGTTCGCCGGCTTCGCCTGAATCAACTTCAGCGCGAGGTCGGGCACGGCGTCGTTGTTCAGGTCGCCGGCGACCTGCTCTTCCAGCACCCAGCCGGCCGGGACGAAGTCCGCGGCCGCGCGGCCCGTCTCCGGGAGTCTCGACTTGTCGAACGCCGCGCCGCCGCCCTCCTGCGCGGGCGACGAAAATGACAGCGACAGGATCAGCGCGCAAACCGAGGCGACCTTCGGTCGGTACATGAAAACGTCTCCTTAACTTCCGGCGTGAGCTTTACGAGAACACGAAACCGCGCGGCGACGGTCTCACCCCGCGCCGCGAGCGGCGACGCCCGCCCCCCGTCACGCGCCCGTCAAGCGGAATCGCCGGGCGAGCGGAACGCCGCGGCCGTGATGCGATAGACGACGCTGTCGCGGCCCGTCTCGATGGGCCGCGTCCCGACGAGCACGCCGCCGATCTTCTCCACCGCCCGGCGCGAGCGCAGGTTGTTCGGGCCGACGAGGAAGACCACGTTCTCGACGAACCTGAAGGCGTGGCCGAGCATGAGCCGCTTCATCTCGCCGTTGTAGCGGCCGCCCCAGTGCGTGCGGGCGAGAAACGTCCAGCCGATCTCGACCTCGCTCAGCGCGGGGTCGTAGCCGTGGAAGCGCGACGACCCGACGACGCGGCCGTCGCGCAAGTCCGACGCGACGAGCGCGCCGCCCGACTCCAACGCCTCGCGGAAAAACTCTCTGAAGACCTCTTCCCGGTAGCGGTCGCTGTTCGGGTGCTGCTCCCAGACGAGCGGGTCGGACGCCACCGCGTAGAGCGCCGCGAAATCGTCGGGGCCGAGCGGCCGCAGTTCCAGCAGTTCGCCGCGCAACACGGGCTGTCGATCAAAGGCCAAGCTTCACCCCCGCGGAGTTCGGAAGCGCGACGCGGCGCGCGGGTTTCGCCCGCCCCGTCGTCCGCCCGTTCGATTCGCCGTCCGCAAAAGTTTCGCCCGAAGGCTCGAACGAGTCGGCCGCGCCCCTGTCGCGTTCGCGGCGCGAGACTGTTCGCGCCCGCGCGCGTTCAGCCCGCGATCTCAAAATCTATCCACTGCGTGGCGACGCGGTGCGATTCGTCCGCGAGCGGGTCGGCGACGATCACTTGCAGGACGTACTCGCCGGGCTGCAACTGCGCGCCGAGTTGCAGCCGGCCCGCGGCCTCGATCCGCGCCATGTCCGTCTGGCCGCCGAGGTCGAGCGGCTGCGGCTGGCCCGCGTAAACCTCCCGCCCCTCGCGGAAGAGTCGGGTCTGGATCGTGAGGCGGGGGCGGCCGCTCGCGCGGTCGAGCCGCGCGTTATAGACGACGAGGCCGTAATCCAGGAGCGCCCCGCTGCGGAACCGGCGCGCGGCGGGTTCGGCCGCCG
>DATCVD010000585.1:0-7821 GCA_036567125.1 Pyrinomonadaceae bacterium
CGCGGCGCGCAGATGCACGCCGGCGCTTGCGCGGCACGCGGCCACGTCCTGTGGTTCGTGCACGCCGACACGCGACCGTCGGCCGGCTGCGCCGCGCGGATCGAGGAGGCGTTGCGGGATCAGTCGGTCGTCGCGGGCAACTTCCGCGTGATCTTCGACGGGGAGGCCCGCGCCGCGCGCTTCCTCACGTGGCTCTACCCGCGACTCAGGCGGCTCGGCCTCTGCTACGGCGACTCGGCGATCTTCGTGCGGCGCGAGGCGTACGAACGGGTCGGCGGCTTCCGCGCCTTCCCCGTCTTCGAGGACTTGGACTTGGTGCGGCGTCTGCGGAAGGTGGGGCGCGTGGCGCACCTGCCCGCCGCCGTCGCCACCTCCTCGCGCCGCTTCGAGGGGCGCAGCTTCGCGCTCACGTTCGCGCGCTGGTCACTCTTACAGTTGCTCTACTGGCTCGGCGTCCACCCGCGCACGCTCGGCCGACTCTACGCGCCCGTCCGCGGCGCGTCGCAAGGGGGGAGAAGTGATGAGTTACTACGAGGAAGATGATCTCGCCAAGTTCTCTGAGGTCGGCCGGCACAGGCCCGACCTGTTCGAGAAGTTCATGGCGTGGTATCAGGCGTGCCAGGAGGACGGCGCGCTCTCGCGCCGCGAGAAGGCGCTCATCGGGCTGGCCGTCGCGCACGCCTTGCAGTGCCCCTACTGCATCGACGCCTACTCGCAGGCGTGCCTCGAAGCGGGGTCGAACATGGAGCAGATGACCGAAGCGATCCACATGGCCTCGGCCCTGCGCGGCGGCGCGTCGCTCATCCACGGGCTGCAAGCTCACAACTCGGTCAACAAGGTCTCGATGTGATGACGAAAGCTCTGCCCGTCGTGGGAGCAACCGGGGCCGCCGCGACGACACCGACGAGCCACCCCGTCTCTTTCGACGAGAAGCTGGCCGAGCACGGGCTGGGACTGCTGCGCGCGGACTCGGTGGAGATTTTGCAGGTCAACGTCGGCAAGCTCTGCAATCAGGCGTGCAAGCATTGCCACGTCGACGCCTCGCCGGCGCGCACCGAAATAATGAGCCGCGAGACGGCCGAGCTGGTGATCGCCGCCCTGCGCCGCTTCCCGATCCGCATGCTCGACATCACGGGCGGCGCGCCGGAGCTGAACCCTTCGTTCCGTTACCTCGTCGCGGCGGCGCGGGGCTGCGGCGCGCACGTCATCGTGCGCCACAACCTGACCGTCATGTTCGAGCCGGGGCAGGAAGACTTGCCGGAGTTCTTCCGCGGGCACAAAGTCGAAGTCGTCTCCTCGCTCCCCTACTTCCTCGAACAGCAGACGGACGCGCAGCGCGGCGCGGGCGTCTTCCGGAAATCAATCGACGCGCTGCGCCGCCTGAACGCGGCTGGCTACGGGCGCGGCGGCGGCGGGCTTGCGCTCAACCTCGTCTACAACCCGGTCGGGGCATTCCTGCCGCCCGCACAAGAGGCGATTGAGCGCGACTTCAAACGCGAGCTGCTCGCGCGCCACAATGTTACGTTCGACCGCCTCTACACCATCACCAACATGCCTATCCGGCGCTTCCTCGACTACCTGCGCCGCTCCGGCAACGAGGAGCGCTACATGCGTAAGCTCGTCGAGGCGTTCAACCCGGCGACCGTCGAAGGGCTGATGTGCCGCAACCTCGTCAGCGTGGACTGGCGGGGTCGGCTCCACGACTGCGACTTCAACCAGATGCTCGAACTCGGCGTCGCGCCCGAACTGCCTCAGACGGTCGCCGGCTTCGACGCCGCGCAGTTCGCCGCGCGGCGGATCGTGACGGGGGCGCACTGCTTCGGCTGCACGGCGGGCGCGGGATCAAGCTGCGGCGGCGCGGTGGCCGCGGGTTAAGGGCAGGAGGCGTAAGACGGTGAACGACGAAACGCGGAACGCGGCGGGGCGACATAGGCAGGGGCCGCCCGCTCTGGTCTTCGTCTATAACGCCGACAGCGGCGTGTTCAACGCGCTGGCCGACGCCGCGCATAAAATCTTTTCGCCGCGGACGTACCGTTGCAACTTCTGCGCGCTCACGCACTCGGCGGTCGGCATGCGGCGGGAGTGGAAAAGGTTTCTGGACGGCCTCGACCGGCCGCTTGAGTTCCTGCACGCCGACGAGCTGAAGGCGCGCTACGGCGTGGAGGGCGTGCCGCTCCCGGCCATCTTCGAGAGTAGCGGCGACGAGACCAAAGTGCTGGCCGGGGCGGACGCGATAAATGCGTGCCGGACGATGGACGATCTGAAGCGCCTGATTCTCGACAAGCGCGCCAGCACGCCCGCGTAGGGCATCGCACACTCACCGATGGGCGGCGGCGTCCCCGCTTTACCTTACCAGCGCGATGCCGACGCGAACTCGGGCGGCAGCGCGTCGAGGTGCGTCGCGTCGAAGGCGACGTACTGCCGCCCGCCCTTGCGAGAGAGGGGTTGTAAGTTCGGGGCTTACCTGCGGAGAGCCAATCAGATCGAAAAGAAAAGGGCGCTTCAGATTCAGACCGAAAAGAAAAGGACGCTTTAGATAGCGTCCTTTTTATCCTTCAGGCGGCCGCCGAGTCGGCACCGGAAATCTCACGCCGAGCGGCAGGCTCCGTTCACCATCTACCGCTCGCCGCCGACCGTCTTCCGTCGCACCCCGCTCGCCTCATAAAACGCGCGGGCGTCCTGTATGTTCAGGATGTCGTGGATCGCCCGGCGCTTGTCCTTCGCGTTCCGGTAATAGGCTTGCGTGATCAGGTAGCCGACGTAATACCCGAGGTCGGCCGGCCGGTCTTTGGCGGTCGTCGCGTTGTAAACCCACTTCGAGAAGTCGGGCTTGTACATGTCCGCCTCGAAGTCGCGCCAGATTTCGGCGTCGTGCGTCCGGCCGTAAACTTTAAGATGCTCGTTGATGTTGCGGCCCGAGATCAGCTCGCCGATCGTGTCGCAGGCGCCCTCCTGCAACGCCTTTCCGAGCAGGTGCCGCTGGTCGGGGGCCGTGTTGTAGCGCTGGTTGTAGTGACACGATTCGTGGGCGACGATGGCCGGCACGTCGTCCACGGTCGAGAGCACCACGCGCAGCCACGCGCTCAGCTCGTCCGTCGGGCTCTTCGCCGTCTTGCCGTACATCTCCGTCCCGATCAGAAGACCGCTCGGCCCCGTCGTCCCGCCCGAACTCGTGACGCCGACCAGAAAGTACACGTCGGGGAAGACCGCCTCCGGGTAGATCGATTTGAACTTTCTGAACGCCGCCCGCATGCGCCCCTCCATGCGCCGCACCCGCAACGTCTGCGGCCGGATCGACGCGTAATATTTCGGCATCCGGTCGAGCGCGCCCACCAAGCTCTCGGCCGACTTGATCCTCAGCCGCAGGAAATCTTTCAGGCCCGGGCTGCCCTTGTCGAGATACTCGGCCTGAAAGATCGCGGCGCGCTTCGCTTTGTCGGTCTCCTCCGCCGCGAGGTCATACGCCCGCCAGAAATTCCCGATGTCGGAGGTGACGAACTTAACCGCCTCGGGGTCGCGATTGAGCCGCGGGCCGGATTGGGCGAGAGACGCCGCCGGGACGAACAGGACGCAGATCGTGAGAGCGATGGTTCGTGGCATAGTCATGGAAGAAAATAGCACGGCCGGAATGGCGTCGTTAAGGCGCGTGAGGTCAGGCGCTCTGGAGGGCCGGAGCCTTGTATTTTTGTAGGGAGGCTGGCTGCATCGCACCGGCGTGAGGCGCTAGGCGAAGTTCGTCGAAAGCCTGTTCGGCGTCGCCGCCTGACCGAAGAGTTAAAGAAGTCTTCGTGCCCCCTGAACACTTTTTGCAGCACAACCCTTTAATCGGACGACTCGCCTTAGGCGTCCGGGGGGTCTGGCGAGAGCACCAGATCGAAGACCCCTTCCTTGTAGGTCATGCCCCCGTGCGTCTTTTCCGTTAGCGTGATGATTAAAGAGGGAATGATGTAAGGGTCATCCTCGTGGTGATCATCGCCGCTGAAGAATAGCTGCGTCACCAGATCGCGATAACCGGAAGACTTGACGCGTAAGTGGATATGCGGCGCACGCCAGATGACTTGCCCCGACGTTAATTTTCTCTTGTACGCGCCGGGGTGTATGGTCTCAAATTCGTAGTAGCCGGCCCGGTCGCAGTAAACGCGCGCCCGGTTCACGAACGAATTCTGCGTGGGTGACGTGTCCCGGTCTTCGTTGTCATACCGGCCGTTTTTGTTAGCCTGCCAGACCTCCATCCTTGCCCCGCCGAGCGGCTCCTTCGTGTCGTGCGCCCACACGCGGCCTCTGATCAAAAGAACCTCGCCGGGCTCGTACGGCGGTGTAATTTTCGCCCGATAGGGCGCGCCTTCTCGGAAGTAGGGGCCTAAGCCCGGCTCCTGATGCTCGGTGGGGACGACCAACCCCATTTCAATTAAATGGCGGATGTAAGGATGGTTGCTATCGTATGACACCGTCGGATTCGCGTCGGGCTTCAGCCGGTATTCGTTGATCCCCGGTACGGCGAGCCCGTTCTCATCAAAGTCGGATGGCATAAAGCATGATCTCCCGTCACGAAACGCGTTCGGCCAATCGGAAGAACCGGGGGCGAGTTGACCCCGGTGCGGTGCCAACCCAAGTCGCCTTCTTACCTTGAGACGCGGCCGCGGTCTCAGGGCTACCGGTTAGTTTCTCGGGTTGTAGGGCGGGCGTTTAGAAGTTGAGGGCGGGAGATTGACGGCGCGCTCAGGTAAGGGTCTGTTGTCGTCATAGGCGTGTAAGGATTAGCGTAAGGGCTCTTAAAGGCGGGGCGAGGATATATTTAAGGGCTTAATAAAGTCAACAGCGGAAACCGCCGGCCGGACGAACCCGGCCGGCCGCAGACGTTAGCGGTCGGGCCGGCGTCCGCGCGGGGAAATAGATGATGAGGGCCGTCGGGTGAAGGGCGGGGAGGCGGTGCCGTCCGGGGGTGAGAACGCTCAGATAATTTTATTCTCTTTGAGAATTTCATAAAACTGAGTTTTGCGCATCCCGGATAGTTTCATCGCGACGTCTTTGTCACCTTTCGCCGCCGCGAGCACGGCCGTGAAGTAGGCCACCTGCGCGCTCTTCTGCACGTCGCGCCAAGTGTCGGTGTTGGGGTCGAACTCGACGGCGTTCTTCAACGTGACGACCCTGCGGCCGCGCGTCGCTTCCTGCAAGAGCAGGGAGCTGATGTTGCCGTCCGCGTCCGTGTAGGTCGCCGCCTTCCTCACCGCCGAGCGTAGCTCGCGCACGTTGCCGGGCCAGTCATAGCGGAACAGGCAGTCGAGCGTCCCGGAGGCGACGCCCAGACTGCGGCCGTACTCTTCGCCGTAAGACGTGACGAAGTGTTCGACGAGCAGGGGGATGTCGGCTTTCCGCTCGCGCAGCGGGGGCAGATCCAGCGTGAAGCCGCGGATGCGCTCGAAGAGGTCAGACCTGAACCGCCCGGTCTGGCAATCCTCTTCGAGGTTGCGGTTCGTCGCCAGCAGGAAGCGCGCGCTCACCTCCTCCCAGTGGTTCCCCCCGACGCGGCGGATCTTTCTCTCCTCAAGGACGTGGAGCAACTTGGCCTGCGCCTGCAAGTCGAGGTCGCCGATCTCGTCGAGGAACACGGTCCCGCGCCCGGCCTCCGCGATCAGGCCCTTGCGCGTCTGAATGGCGTTCGTGAAAGCGCCCTTCTCGTGCCCGAAGAGTTCACTCCCCAGCAGTTCCGGGTTCAGCTCGGCGCAGTTGACGGCGACGTAGGCGTCGCGCCGGCCGCCGCGCGCGTGCACCTCGCGCGCGACCACCCCCTTGCCCGTGCCCGTCTCGCCGAGGATGAGGAGCGGATCGTCGAGCGGGGCCAAGGTCTCGATGTGCCGGTACATCTCGCGCATCCGCGCCGTGGCCCCGTAGAGCGAGCCGCACGAGTAGGGCAGGACGAGCTTATCGAGGATCAATTGAGACAGGACGCGTTCGGCGACGTAAGTCGCGGCGGAGGATGCGGGCGTGATGATCTCGTCCGCGCCCATGTCGAGGAGCACCGGGCGGTCGATGGGCAAGGGCGCGCAGAGGACGAGGCGCTTCGCCGCGCCCAGCGAGGCGCGGACGCGGCCCGTGACCTCACCGACCCTGAGCAGCCCCTGCTCGCCGAGGATGAGGAAGTAGGCGTCGGCCGGACTCGCCAGCGCCTCGCCGTATGAATCAGTGCCGAGCGCGGCGGCCGAGACCTCAACGCCCTGATCCCGGACGAGGGAAGCCACCTCGTTCAAAGGCACTTTGCCGGATGCTAGCAGCGTGATAGACATTGGGAACCATCAACCCGCGGCGTAGAAAGCTCTCGGCTTGATGTAGTCTAAGCCGCGGACTTGCAGTTGACGGCAGCCGGCGGAGAATGCCGAAAGGATTTCGCCGCGGTCGCCGCGGCTGGCCAGCGCCGCATTAATAACCTCCATCGCCAGTATCCGGCAAGGCGCGGGCAGCGTGGGGTTCTCGAAGCCTATCGCCACGCCGGCGCCGGCGCGCGCGAAAGCTTTGGCCGTCTCCGCCGACCGGCAGGACGAAAAGAACACCAACGGCAGGCGTCGCGCGCACCCGGAAAGCTTCTCCAGCCACTCCCTCGGACTCAGCACCCGCGCGTCAACGTCCTGCAACCCGGCATCCCCGCCCCCGTGGCCCATGAACCACCACGCCGTCAGCTCGCCCGCCGCCCCGAACAACTCCGACAACTGCCCGGCCCTGAGCGCCGGGTGTACCGTGTACGTCGAGTGCGGGGTGATGGCGCGGAGCAGCCGGCCGACATCGCGGGCGGCCTCAAGACACAGCGCGGGGTCTTGCTGCTGGTTAAAGCAGTTAGTGATGAGCAGACCGGGCGCGTCGCGGTACGGGCCGCGAAAGAGCGTCTCCGCGTGCGGCGCGACGGCCTGAATCATCTCCGTCGAGAGGGCCGACTGCGGGGCGCAGAGTCGGTTGAGGCGCAGCAGAAAATATCTGAGTTCCAGCCAGCCCCGGACTTCGACGACCCGGAGCGAAAGCTCTGCGGCCAGCGACTGCAAGTCGGCGGAGAAGCCGCTGGCGGCGATGCCGACGACGGCGAGAGCGAATGAGCCGCCCCTGTTCTTCCTGATGAATTTTTTTATCTCACCCCTCTCTTCGTCCTTGAAGCTGCTTTTGCGATCCACCGCTATCAGGAAGTTTTTGCCGTTCGCGCGGGCGGCCGGCCCGGACTCGTCCCCGTCGAAGCGGGCGATGGCGCTGCCCGGGACGGCCCAGCAGCTCCACGTGCCCGGCCACATCAGGTCGGACAGGCGGCCGCTCTTCTCGACCGACTCGTCGCCGTACCTTTGCAGAAGCTGCGGCGGCGGCCGGTTGGGGTTCATGCGGCTGACGCTCGACAGGATCACGTCGGCGGCGCGGCCCCTGTGGGCCGTCTCCAGCCAGTAAGCTATCGACGGGATGCTGCTCCTGATGTCGTCAGGGTCTTTGAAGATACCGCGGTCAACCGTGAGGTAGATGCGCCCGCCCCACGCGTGGTCGCGCGCGAGCTCGACCAGCTTTTCGACGAAATCAAAATCATACCTGCCGACTAGATGATCGCCTTTGAAGTTCAGGAAGACGTTGACCCGGAACTGCCCGCCGGCCGCCGCCCGCCGCGCGATCTCGTTCGCAAGCTCCGCCCAGCGGGCGTAGTCGATCTTGGTCAACCGCGACTCGTGCCACGGCCGATCCGTCGTGATGACGGGCTCGTCACCTCCCTGCGGTAAGACGATGACTTCGACGGACAACGCCCAACCTCCTACCCCAGCCCGTGAACGCCGGGCGCGGCGCGCGCGGGGCCGGCCCGCG
>DATCVD010000586.1:0-3003 GCA_036567125.1 Pyrinomonadaceae bacterium
CCGCGGCCGCCGCCGCCCCGCGCGCAAGGACTCTCCTCGCGCCCTCCCGGCCGCCGCGGCCGGACTCCCGCCGAATGAAAACGATCACGCAACCTGAACCTCGCCGCCTCGCCCGCGCCTGTCGCGTGGTCGCGTTGTGCCTGTTGGCCGCGCAGTTGGACGCGCCCCGGTCGGCGCGGCAGTAGGGAGTTGTGACGCAACGGCGGGAGGGCGAGGCCGCCGGCGCGGCCCGGCGGCCGAGTTCGGACGGGGCCATGCAGGGCGTTGACCTCCGGCACACGCGCCTCTTCAGGACGCGCGCGGCGCGCGAGGCGAAGTCGCTTGAGCGGCTCTCGCAGAAATTATTCAAGTGCGCGAAGGACGGCCTCGGGATAGAGGTGTTGGCCTACGGCCTCTCCTTCGGCGAGTGGTACAGCTCGGTCGGCCCACATTTCACACTCCCCGTCGTCGCGGGCGACGCCCTTTATTTCACCGTGTCCTCCGGAGCCGACGGCTACGTGTTCGCGCTCGACAAGAAGACGGGCGCGGGCAGGTGGCGGGGCAAGGCCGACCGCACCGCCTTCTCGCCGCCGGCCGTGGCGGGGGGCGCTGTCTATCTGGCGACGCAGGCCGGGGCGTACTTCGCGCTCGGCGCGCGGACGGGCGAGGAGAGGTGGAAGCTCTGGCACGCCCCGCTGGTCACTTCCGCGCCGTTGATCTCCGACGGCGTGATCTACGTGCTCCGGTCGGACGGCTACGTGTACGCCCTACGCTGACGGCGCGGCGCTTCCGCCCTCAAGCGCCTCCGCCAACCCCTCGGCCCACTCCCTCACCACGCGCGTCAACTCCTCCAACTGATCGTCGAAGAAGTGGCCCGCGCCTTCGATGATCTCTACCCGCGCGCGCGCCTCCGAGGGGGCGCGCGCGGCGAGCGCACGCAGGTCTGCGACCGCGCCGAACTCGTCGCGCGAGCCGTGGACGAAGAGCAGGGGCTTGCGGCACTCCTCAAGGAACGAGAAGTCGTACTCGCGTTCGGGGATGCTGACGGGCGTGCCGACGCCGACGAGGGCGCGGACGCGCTCGTCCCGCGTGCCGACTTCGAGGCCGACGCGCGCGCCGAAACTGAAGCCGGCGACGACGAGCGGGAGCCGCGGGTAACTCGCGGCGAGGTGGTCGAGCGCGAGGCGCGCGTCCTCCTGTTCGCCGCCCTGCGCGCGGTCGTGCGTGCCGGTGGACTGGCCCGCGCCGCGGAAGTTGATGCGGAGCGTGACGAGGCCGGCATCATTCAGGCCGCGCGCCGTGCGGAAGACGACCTTGTTGTGCATCGTGCCGCCGTGCAGCGGGTGCGGGTGCAGCACGAGCGCCGCGCCGCGCGCCGCCGCAGCGCCGCCCGGCGGCTCCTTCAGAATCGCTTCGAGCCGCCCGTGCGGCGCGTCGATGAACAGGTTGCCAGACGGGTACATAGGGGTCAGAGGTTAGAGGCTGGGGGTCGGAAGTGCAAACGAAGCCGTTAGCTGTTAGCGATTAGCTGTTAGCTGTTAGCTGTTAGCTGTCCGTCGTAGGTTGTCAGCGGTCGGTTATTCGGGGCCTGTGAAACTCGATCACAAATCGCAGGCGTCAACGCCGCGCGACGCGAACGACGGACGACCGACCACGGACGACTGACATCGAAATTTTGCCAACGGCTAACGGCTAACAGCTACCTCTTGACTTGACCGCGCGGGCGGGCGTAGTTTTTTTTTGCCTTCTGCCCCCGTTCCGCAAAAACCCACGTTCGCGTGCTCTCGATGTCAGGGAGGGTTGCAGTCTCGCAGGGGAGGCGCGGGGGAGGTTTGCGCGTCGTGCGGGATCGCCTCGTGAGGTGTCAGGTATGATCAGAGTGATTCGCAGGTCGTCGCTGCTGCTCTACGCGGCCGCGCTGCTCGCGGCGATGGCGGCGCTGCTGTTCGCCGTGCCGGGGCTGTGGCAGAACCTGTTCGAGACGGGCGCGCGCGGGCGCTCCTTCATGACGCACGAGCACTGCTACCTCGCCGTCGGCCCGCTCGTCGCCGCGCACTTCTACTCCGACCTGCTCATCGGCCTCTCCTACGTCGCCATCTCGTTCACGCTCGCCTACCTCGTCCACCGCGCCCGCCGCGACATCCCGTTCCACTGGGTCTTCGTCGCCTTCGGCCTCTTCATCATCGCCTGCGGCTCGACCCACTTCATGGAGGTCGCCACCACCTACGGCGAGCCGCGCTACTGGCTGGCCGCGTACCTGAAACTGGTGACGGCCTTCGCCTCGGTCGCCACGGCCGTCGTGCTCCCGCCGCTCGTGCCGCGCGCGCTCGCGCTCGTGCGCGAGGCGAAGCTGTCGGGCGAGCGGCGGCGCGAGCTCGAAGACGCCAACCGCGAGCTCGCCGAGGCCAACCGCAGAGTGCGCGAGCTCGACGAGTTGAAGTCGCAGTTCTTCGCCAACGTCTCGCACGAGCTGCGCACGCCGCTCGCGCTCATCCTCGGCCCGGCGCAAAAACTTTTGGCCGCGCCCGATCTGCCGGCCGCGCACCGCCGCGAACTCGAAACCGTCGAGCGCAACGCGCGCGTGCTCGTCAAGCACGTCGACGACCTGCTCGACATCTCCAAACTCGAAGCCGGCAAGATGACGGTCGCCTACGCCGAGACCGATCTGGCCGAACTCGTCCGCCTGACGAGCGGCTACTTCCACTCGGTCGCCGCCGACCGGCGGATCGACTACGCGGTCGAAGCGCCTCCCAGCCTCGTCGCCGCGGCCGACCCGGAGAAGCTGCAGCGCGTGCTCGTCAACCTGATCTCGAACGCGATCAAGTTCACGCCCGACGGCGGGCGCGTGCGCTGCGCGCTCGCCGAAGCGGCGGGCGGGACGGCCGTCATCGAGGTGAGCGACACGGGGCCGGGCGTGCCCGCCGAGATGCGCGAGGCGATCTTCGAGCGCTTCCGCCAGCTCGAAGGCGGCGCGGCGCGGCGCTTCGGCGGGACGGGGCTGGGCCTAGCCATCGCGCGCGAACT
>DATCVD010000587.1:0-3124 GCA_036567125.1 Pyrinomonadaceae bacterium
GCCCGCGCGGCGCTCGGCGGCGCGCGGTCGCCCCGCTCTCACTCTCTCGTTCTTGCTGCTCACTTCTAGTCGCCTCCTTACGGGTCGGGCGCGCGCCGGGCGGCGCGGCCCGCGGTAGCCTCTTACAGCGCGTTGCGGTACTCCATGGTGCGGACGCTCGTGCGGACGACCGAGGTGGCCTCGGCGTGCCGCCCGCCCTTGAGGACGGCGTGCGGCGTCTCGGCCGTCAGCATGATCTCGACCTGCCGGACGCGCGGCTCCTGATCGGCCGTCATCCGGTCGACGATCTCCCAGCCCGTGCGGTCGGCGGCGATGAGGCCGTAGCGCACCTCGAACTCCTCGATGTGCTCGGCCACCACGTCGCCGGCCATCGCGGCGGCGGCGAAGGCCGCGTCGCTGATGGCCCCGCGCCGCGGCTTGCCGAGCACGCGGCGGCGCAGCAGCCCGTTCTGATCGACGAAGTAGGTGATGAGCAGGACGCGCTGGACGGTGACGCTGTTGCACGCGGCGCTGCCGGGGGTGCCGGCCCCGCAGACCACGTCGGTCAGCAGCGGCAGGTTCGGGGTGTTCAGGCCGTAGGGGTCGCCGCCGGCGAAGCGGATCTGCCCGGCCCCCACGGCGGTGACGGCGGCCAAGGTCGAGACGGTCGAGCCGCTCGCGGTCGAGGAGACGAGGACGACCTCGCCGGAACGGAACAGCGCCGAGGTCGCGCCCGGCACGTTGAAGATCAGCGTGTTGGCGTCCGGCCGCGTGTAGGACCCGACCCCGCTGGGGACGGAGACGGGGAAGCCCACGTCGGGCAGGTTCGTCATCAGCGTCAGCCGATCCGTGCCGGCGAGCAGGCCGGGGGCCGCGCCGGTGCGGGTCTGCGCGTCGTCGGCGGTGACGAGCGGGAGCGCGGCGTACGGGGTGTTGACCCCGCCGCGCGCGAGGACGCGCACGTCGTTCGCGTTCGACGTGATCGCGCCGTCGACGAAGTTCGTCGGGAGCCTGATCTTGCTGGAGCCGATGCTGCCGAGGCCGTCGCCCGCGACGAGCAGGTCGCGGTTGATGTACTCGTGCGAGGCGCGCACCTGCTGCTGCGCCTCGGTCGTCTCGCTCGTGATGGTCGAGGTGCGCAGGGCGTCGGCCATCAGCCCGGCGGTGACGCCCATGACGGCGACCATCACGCCCATCGTCACCGTCAGCTCGATCAGCGAGAAGCCCGCCTGCCCGTGTCTCTTCGCGTGCGATTTCATCCGTGTCGCTCCTCGTGCGCCCGCGGCTAGCGGCGGTAGTTGGGCCGCGCGTCGTTGTTGACGTAGCTGACGCCCGACAGCTCGCCTTCGAGCGGGCCGGTCTTGTACCTGACCGTGACCTCGATCTTCTTGAGGTTCGGGTTCAGGGTGCTGACGACGACCGAGCGCTTGAAGCTGTCGTTCGTCGGGTCGCTGTCCTGCGCCACGTCGTCCCCCGTGCCGTGGATGCCGTCGGGGCCGGCGTCGTTCGAGACCTGCTGGAAGGCGGCGACGAAGCCGTCGAAGTTGCCATCCCGGCCGTTGCCGATCTGCGCGAAGGTGAGGCGCTCGGAGTCGCGCAGCATCGAGACCTGTTCGAGCGACGAGAGGATGATCTGCTTGGCCTGCGTGATGTCGCGCGTGCGGCCGGTGGTCGCCGCCGCGTAGGTGATGGCCGCGGCGACGCCGAGCAGCCCGACCGTCAGCACCGAGATCGCGACGACCGCTTCGAGCATCGTGAAGCCGGCCTCCGACTTCGCGTCGCGGCGCGCCGCGGGCGCGCTATTCGACCCAAGTCTGCACATCGGTGAACCTCCAAAGCTTCACCCGACCCGTCGCGCCGAGGACGGAGACGGCCCGCGCGGTCGCCTCGGCGTAGTCGGGGTGGTAGAACATCATGGCGAAGTTGGCCGTCCCGCCGGCCGCGTCGATCACGGAGCCGTCGGGCTGGAAGGTGATGTTGATCTGGTTGTTGGCGGGGGCCGTCAGCGTCGTCGTGTCGGCGAGCGGCGCGGCCGACGCGCCGGGCGGCAGGCCGTACACGATCTCGTCGGGCGCGACGCCGCCGGTGGCGAGCGGGATCGTGCGCAGCAGCGTGGAGCCGGGCGTGCGCGGGTAGTTGCCGGCGGCGAAGACGCCCGCGCCCGCGCCGTTGTGCTGGATGACGTTGATCTCGCGCGCGACGGTGTCGTACTGGAAGGTGACGGCGCGCTTGAGGCCCATCGCCTGCTGGCGCGCGTAGCGCAGCTGCGCCTTGACCTCGGCGGGGCCGGCCGACGCGCGCATGTTGCGCCGCGCGCCGACGATCTGCGGGATGGCGATGATCATCACGAGCGACATGATCGCGACGACCACGGCCAGCTCCACCATGCTCATGCCGCGCTGGCCGCCGCCGCTTCTCACTCTCATCTCAACTCCCATCTCTGGCTCCCCTCGAACCGCGCGGCCGCCGCGCACCTTAGCGCTCCGGCGCGCCGCGACGGGTTGAAGTGCAACCGCCGTTCCAGCGGCGCGGGGCGCGTGATTTCGCCCGCCAATCCTTAGTTTTTCGCGCCCGCGCGCGCCGCGCGCGCCGCGAAGGGAAAGACACTTGTCACCAAAGGTGGCAAGTGTCTGTAAGTGGTTTCATAGCTGGTGGGGCGCGCGGGGCGCGCCGTCAGAAGGTGAACTCGCGCGCCAGATCAAGCTCGGCCTTGCGCAGCTCGAAGCGGCCGCGGCCGAGGTTGCCGCCCCGTTCGAGCACGAGGACGAGGAAGTAGTCCCGCGCCATCAGGCGCAGGAGGAAGTGGAACCGGTCGGTCGAGACGACCAGCTCGCGCAGCGCGCCGAAGCCCATGTTGGCGCTCGCGCGCTCCGCGGCGCGGACGACGGCGACGAACTCGGCCGCCGCCACGTCGAGGTTGGCGTCCGCGCCGGCCTCGCCGAGCGACTTCTCGACCGGGATGCCGTCCGTCCCCATGATGAGCGCGCCGACCGCACCTTCGACGCGCACCGTGATCGATTCGAGATGACGTTTGAAGTCCATCGCCTTAACTCCGTTTCGTCGCCGGCCCTAGCGGCGCTCGTCCGCCGGGGGCGGCTCGGTCGGCTGCGGCTGATCCGGCGCGGGCTGCTGCTGCGCCGCCGGC
>DATCVD010000588.1:0-3902 GCA_036567125.1 Pyrinomonadaceae bacterium
GCTCGCGCGCGCGGCCGGCGGCGACGCGCGCGTCGCGCTCTCCGCGCTCGAAGCCGCGGTCGAGTCAACCTCGCCCGACGCGGACGGCCTGCGCCGCGTCTCCGAAGAAACCATCGCGGAGACGCTGGGCCGCGCGCGCTACGCCTACGACAAGGGAGGCGAGGAGCACTACAACCTCGCCTCCGCCCTCATCAAATCTCTGCGCAACTCGGACGCGAACGCCGCGCTCTACTGGCTCGCGCGCCTCATCGAGGGCGGGGCCGATCCGCTCTTCATCGCGCGCCGCCTCTGCATCCTCGCCTCCGAAGACGTGGGGTTGGCCGACCCGCAGGCGATAGTTCAGGCCAACTCGGCCGCGCAGATCACGCACCTCATCGGCCTGCCCGAAGCCCTCTACCCGCTCGCGCAGGCGACGATCTATCTGGCGCGCGCGCCGAAGTCGAACGCCGTCAAGCGGGCCTACTTCGCGGCGGCCGCCGACGCGCAGGAGACGGCGCGCGAACCCGTGCCGATGCAGCTGCGCAACGCCATCACGCCGCTGATGAAGCGCGTCGGCTACGGCGCGGGCTACCGCTACGTCCACAGCGACCCGGCCGCGCGCGGCGAGATGTCCTGCCTGCCCGAGTCGCTGCGGGGCAGAGAGTATTTCGACGGCGGGCGAGGCGCGGGCGACGAACAAGGGACGAAGGGCGACTGACTTTTTGGATCATGTCTGAGAACAGAAGCGACAAAGAACTGGCCTACCTGCACGACCTGTACGTGGCGACCGACTGGGGCGAGCGCTTCGCCGAGTTGATCGACGAGCACGTCAAACTGCCGAAGGAGGGGCGCGCCCTCTACGTCGCCGCGGGCACGGGCGGCCACGCGCTGAAGCTGACGGAGCGGGCGGGCGCGGACGTGACCCTGATCGGCGTGGACGAGCACGCCGAGCGCGTCGAGATCGCGCGCGCGAAGTCCGCGGCCGCGAACCTCGAAGATCAGGCCGACTTCCGCACGACGCAGCTCGAAGAGCTGGCCTTCGAGGACGGGCAGTTCGACTTGGTCGTCGGCGACGCGTCGATGGTCGCGCCCGAACGGCTGCCGGAGGTTCTCGGCGAGATGGTGCGCGTGGCCGCGCCGGGCGGGACGGTCGCGCTCAACCTCGCCACGGCTTCGAGCTACGGCGAGTTTTTTTCGATCTACTGGGAGGCGCTCGGCAACGCCGGCCTCGCGGACGAGTCGCCGGTCGTCGAGGGGTTGATCAACCGCCTGCCGACCGTCTCCGACGCGAAGCTGCTCGCCGCGCGCGAGGGCCTCGAAGACGTGCGCTCGTTCACCAGCGTCGAGGAGTTCGGCTTCGCCACGGCCGAGGAATTCTTGGGCGCGCCGCTCGTGCGCGACTTCCTCCTCAAGGACTGGCTCGAACCGCTCGCCGATCCGGGCAGCCACGAGCGCGTGCTCAGGTCGATCTCCGAACTCATCGACGACGAGCGGCACGAATCCGACTTCAGGCTCTCGGTCAAGGCCACGATCGTCATCGGGCAGAAGACGAGGTAGCGGCCGGGAGGTGACGCCAGCGGAATTCCCGCCGCCAAAAAAAGTCGGGCCGCCGCGGCCGGACAGTCCGACCACGGCGGCCTTCGTCTGTAATTCGTCCGGCTCGTGCGCGAAGCGGCGCGTCGATCAGCGCGGCTTGTTGACGGTGAACTTGTCGGACGTAATGTCGTCGCGCCTGACCTCCTCGTCGGGCGCGCGCAGCCGCTCGCGGCGCTTGGCTTCGAGCCGCGCCTCCTCGTCGGCATCGTCCAGCCCCTCGCGGAAGGCGCGCTTGGACTGGCCGAGCGACTTCGCCAACTGCGGCAGCCGGCTCGCGCCGAACAGCAACACGATCACGAGGATGATGAGAATTATTTCCGTGTTCCCCAGCCCGCCGATTAAACCGATCATCGTGTTCATCTCTTAAACTCCTCTCCGGCCCGCCGCAGCAAATTTAACGGACAACGTCAGCCGGCATAGTTCCCTTCTCTGCCGTTAGATTCGTAGAACAGGTACTTGCGCCAAGTCTCGTCGGCCCGCCCGAGGTAACGCATGATCTGGCGGCTGACGTGGAGCGAAAACCCGCGCGGCCGCCGCCGCAGGTGCATCCCCGCCTCCTCCGGCGTTCGGCTCCCCTTGCGGTGGTTACAGCGCTTGCAGCACGCGACCAAGTTGTCCCACGTGGACTCGCCGCCGCGCGAGCGCGGGTAGACGTGGTCGAGCGTCAGCTCCGAGGGCGGCAGGTGCTTGCCGCAGTACTGGCACGTCGAGTGATCGCGCAGCAGTATGTTCTTGCGCGAGAGCGAGCGGTTCTTGTAGGGGATGTGGATGTACTCGGTCAGCCTGATGACCGACGGCGCGTGCATCGTGATCCGCGACGAGTGCAGCATGTGGCCGTTGTGCTCCTCCATCCGCGCCACGCCCTTGAAGATCATCACCACCGCGCGCCGCTCGCTGCACACGTTGATCGGCTCGTACGAGGCGTTCAGGACTAACACGCGTCCGGTCATACTGCCACCAGATACTACAGGCCGCGGGCGACGACTGACAAGGGAAAAGCCGAGACGGGTAAGCCGCGACGGGCGACGAGTAAGCAGAAAGCCTTTGCCCGTCGCCCGTCACGGCTCGGGGCTCACGGCTGTTACTTGTCGCCCGCCGCGGCTTACCCGTCAAGCGTTCCTGAATCTGTCCGTGGCCTCGACGAGGGCCGACCGGTTGCCGGGTTCGAGGGCGGAGTGGCCGGCGTCGGGCGTGACGCGCAGGTCGGCCTCGGGCCACGCGCGGTGCAGCTCCCAAGCGGACTGCATGGGGCAGACCACGTCGTAGCGGCCCTGCACGATGACGGCCGGGATGTGGCGAATCCGCCCGACGTTCTCGATGAGGTGGTTCTCCGTCGTGAAGAAGGCGTTGTTCATGAAGTAGTGGCACTCGATGCGCGCGAACGCGATGGCGAAGTGCGGGTCGCCGAAGTGCTCGATCAAGCTCTCGTCGGGGAACAGCTTCGACGTGCTCCCCTCCCAGACGCTCCACGCGCGCGCGGCCCCGACGCGCGTCGCCTCGTCGTCGCTCGTCAGCCTCCGGTGGTAGGCCGAGAGCATGTCGCCGCGCTCCTCGGGCGGGATGACGTTGAGGTAGTGCTCCCACACGTCCGGGTAAATCCAGCTCGCGCCCTCCTGATAGAACCAGCGAATCTCCTTCGGCCGGCACAGGAAGATGCCGCGCAGGACGAGCGCGCGGACGCGCTCGGGGTGCGTCTGCGCGTAGGCGAGCGCGAGCGTGCTGCCCCACGAGCCGCCGAAGACGACCCAGCTTTCGATCCCCAGATGGCGGCGCAGCTTCTCGATGTCTTCGACGAGGTGCCACGTCGTGTTCTCTTCGAGGCTCGCGTGCGGCGTGCTGCGCCCCGCGCCGCGCTGGTCGAAGAGGACGATGCGGTAGGCCGCAGGGTCGAAGAAGCGCCGGTAGTCGGGAACCGTCCCGCCGCCGGGGCCGCCGTGCAGGAAGACGACGGGCGTGCCGTCGCGGTTGCCCGACTGCTCGTAGTAGATCGTGTGAACGGGCGAGACCGGCAGCATGTCGTGCTGGTACGGCTCGATCTCCGGGTAGAGGTCTCTCATGCGGGAGATGATACAAGAAGCTGTTAGCTGTTAGCTATTAGCTGTTAGCAAACCGGAAACGCGGCCGAGCCGGGCCGGCACTTTCCGGCCAGCGGCTAACGGCCCGCCGTCAGGCGCGTGCGACCGTGAGCACGAAGACTTCGGTGGCGCCGGCCGCGCGGAGGGCGCTGGCGCAAGCCGAGACGGTCGCGCCGGTGGTGAGCACGTCGTCGACGAGCAGGACGCTGTGGCCCGCGACGAGGCGGGGGCGGGCGACGCGGAAGGCGTCTT
>DATCVD010000589.1:0-12923 GCA_036567125.1 Pyrinomonadaceae bacterium
CGAAGCTGCGGCGGCCCGCCCGCCTCGGTAATGCCCGCGGAGTCGGTGACGACGACCGGCTCGGCGGAGCGCAGCGCGCGCGCCAGCATCGAGTCGGCCTCGGCGTCCACCTCTGCGTGCCGGAGCAACTCGGCCGTCCAGCCGACGCTGGCCCTCAGCGACAGGGAGTCCCGGCCGGGGTCGAGTTCCCAGAGGGCGACGCTCTCGGCGTCGAGCCTGCGGGCGACGGCGGACACGGCCGTGTCCATGAGGGCCGAGAGTTCCGCGCCGGCGAGCGCGCGCTGCCCGAGGTCGGCGACGGTCGCCTGCCGCATGGCCTGCCGCCGGAGTTCCGTCTCGGCGCGCTTGCGCGCCGCGTCTATCCAACTGATGAGCAGCGCCACCGCGACGAAGACGCCGGTGCGCACAGCGTTGTCCACGCTCAGCTCGATGCCGGGGGACGGCGGGATGAAAAAGTAATCGACGACCAGCGCGGCGAGCGCCGTGGCGACGAGGCTCGGGCCGAGGCCGGCGTACAGGGCCGAGAGCATGACGGCCGCGAGAAATAGCGGCGTCGGGTGCGGGGCCACCCACGGCCACAACGCCTGCGTCAGCGCGAAGGCCCCGGCCACCGACAGCAGGGCGACGGCGTAACGGCGCGCGGCCCGCGCCGCGCCGGTGATGAACATATCCCTCATCGAGGTTCACACCTTGCCGGAGGCGCGCGCCAGATCGCCGCACCGCGGCTTCCCGCCGGACGGACGCGACGTTCGCCCGCCGACGAGCAGAGGACGGCCGCACCCCTTACAGACGTGCGTATCACCCGGGCGCAGGCCCGGCACGAGCCATAACTGGAGGCAGTTCGCGCAACGCACGGTCAAGCCGGTCGGAAACCTTTCACGCATCATCTGACAACACCTCTCTGTCAGCCCTTCCACCACCGCCGGCGCGTGTGCGGCGCACGCCCCTCCCGGCCCCCGCCTCCCGTGGCCGCTCCCGTTCGGGCGCGCCCTGCTGCCGTCGTGAGTAGATGACGATCCAGACGATGCCGCCGAAAAAGAATGCCGTAAGTACCAGCGTTAAGATGGTAGTCGCCGTGTCCATCACACCTCCTCGGCCGCGCGTGCCGCGCGGCCACAGTCAACGACGCCGCTTCGGCGTACAGGACGTACCCCGCGACGGCGGCCGTCACCGGGCGCAAGCCCTGCTCAGGCTTGCGCCCGGTGAGCCGCCCTCGGGGCCCGCGACAACCCCCGCCTCCAACGACCGGGGCCTGCCCGTCAGCCGGCGGGATGCGGGGCCCCGGTGCGCCGGTTCTCGGCCTCCGTCTCGCGGGCCGAGATGCTCGTTTGGCGGACATCCTTCTGGTGCTGTCTCTGTGAATAGACGACGATCAACGCGACGACCGCGAATAGGATGGGTGCGCCGATCAGCGCGTAAAGCAGGTTGGTATCCATGATCACTCCTCGTGCTCGCACGGGGACGCGGCGCGCCCCCGTCCCGTTGGGATAGACGTGTGCGGCCGCGCGCAAGATGAATGCGCGCGCGCGGCCCGACCGAGACTTGTGTGGTTGCCGTCTAGCTAGACGAGACGAGGAGGGGCGCGGCCTTTGGGCCGTGAGAAGGGGGCCGACCTTTCGCCGGAGGGCTGGTAGGGTTCCAGACTCGGGGAGGTCGGGGCGAGAGGGGCGGCGAGAGCAAACTTAGGGGCGTGCGCCGCCGCTTGCGGCGACTGGCGCTCGGACGCCGCCCGGCCCTGCGGGGCGGAGACGATCTCGACGCGCGCCCCGGTAGTCCTGCTTTGCGAAGGCGCGCGCGAAGCGACCCGCCTCTGATCGGCCGGCTTCGGCGTCGAGACGAGTTCGGGTAGCGGCGGCAGCGGCAGCAGGCGCGGGCCGACGTTGTCGGAGACGCACAGCACGAGCAGCGCGCCGACGACGACGAGGGCGCGCCGGTTTAGTAGTCTTGCCGCGTGAACAGGCCGCTTCATGATTCAGTCACACCAACTCCGGTAGATACGCATGGTAACAGACGGCGGGGCGTCGGCGTAAGAGTGGAAACACCTACGCGGCAATGGTGAAAACGCTTAAGGCCGTCAAACGCCCGGCATCAACCGCCGCGCGCTCAACGCCGTGACGGGCAAGTTAACGACGACATCCGATCCGACTCGCGGCCGGGCGCACGCCGTTGTAACGCGCGGCGCTCCCGACCGGCCCCTGTCAAATTACCGCCCCCTATTCAGGTGAACATTGTAGGCTAAAACTCCGAAATGGATGAGCACCATTACTACAACGGTAAAATAGTAGCGGAGCAATGCCCCCGCGCGACCACTGTCCCCTGCCCGCCGCAACCTCCACGTGCAAAAGGTGAGCACGACGAACAACGTCGCGACGCTAAAGAGCAAGAACTCCGCGCGGCTCAATAGAGTAACGGGGCGGCCGGCGGCGGTAAAATGGCACCGCAATACGGGGAGGCATGCTGCCCCACAGGGCGAGATGGCTAAACAGGACAGCCGGCAACGAGAGCCACGGGATAAGTATCGACCTCCGCGCGCGTCTCCCTCCCACCTCTTACGCCTCCCGGTAGTTCTAAGGAACAATGAAGCGCCTAACGTCGGGTTCAGGCCCTCTCGCCGGGCGCTCAACGTCCGCCCCTCCCCCGCCCGCCGCGTGCCCCGAGCAAACGCCACGTTAGGACTCGCCGCGCCGTGCGTAGGCCCGCAGCTCTTCGCGCAGCGCCGTCACCTCTTCGCGGAGGCGTTCGACCTGCGCCGCGCCAGCCACCTCGGCGCGCTCGTCCTCGGCGTCGCGCCCGACGAAGAAGGTGGCGAGCGTGGCGGTCACGTAGCCGAAGACGGCGAAGCTGTAGAGCGCGAGCAGGAAGCAGAGCACGCGGCCCTCGGGTGTTTGCGGCCAATAGGCCGAACCCATCGTCGTCATGATCATCGCCGTCCACCACAGCGCCTCGCCGTAAGTCGTCAAGCCTCCTTCGGTCTCGTTCTCGAACGCGTACATGCCGGCAGCGCCCGCGAGCGTGACGATGGCGGTGAGTGCGACGACGTAGCCGAAGCCGCGCCGCCCCATGCTCGCGCCGAGCGCCCGCATCCCGCGGTTGAGCGACGTGACGACGCGCACGAGTCGCAGGCCGCGCGCCGCGCGCGCCGCCCTCAGCACCCTCACGACGCGGAAGACGCGGAAGACCCTGAGCGCGGGCACGGCGAGCGCGACGAGCGTGAGCCAGTTTGATTTGAGGTAATCGGTCTTGTCGGGCGCGAGCGCGAACTTGAGGGCGAAGTCGAGGATGAAAATTATCCAGATGACGTTGACGACCGCTTCGAGCAGCGGGCCGATGCCGCGCACGTACTCCCAGAGCATCAGCGCCAGCCAGACGAAGCCGAGCACGAGCATCGGCGTCTCCAGCCAATCTTCGAGCTGCCGGAGCGCCTGCCCGCGCTCTTCCTTGAGTTCGCGCTTCTCGTCCCCGGCCGTTCCCTTAGACATGGTTTGAGCTCCCGCGCGCCCGTCCGCCCGCCCCCGAGGCGCACGCGACTGGTGACAGCCTCGGAGGTAGTGTTGCAAAGAAATATTTTAGCCCCAATCAGTAGCGGCGAAGCATGTGACGCCACCTCAATATCTGGTGTGGTTGGAAATTTTTTGTCACACTACCCTTGCTACGCCCCGAAATAATTCTCGCAACGGAGCGCATCGGGGAATTCTGATAAAGTTAGTTAAGCCTGCGGCGAACTGCTAAACTTCAGTCAAACAATTACGAAGAGGGGGTTCCGGTGAACACAGAATCCACCCGGACGGCCGGCGGCGGTAATGGCAGCTCACCTCGCTGGATAGATCGGGCGCTTAACACGGTCGAGCGCGTCGGCAACAAGCTGCCCGACCCGGCCGCCCTCTTCCTGATCCTGCTCGCCGTCGTCTGGATCCTCTCGGCGCTGCTCTCGAACGTCCAGTTCGCCGAGATCGATCCGCGCAACGGCAAGCCGATCCAGATCAACAACCAGTTGACGGGCGCGGCCATTGCCACGTTCCTCTCGACCATGGTGGGGACGTTCACGGCCTTCCCGCCGCTCGGCGTCGTGCTCGTCGCGCTCCTCGGCGTCGGCGTGGCCGAGCACACGGGCTTCATCAACGCCTCGCTCAAGGCGCTGCTCAGCTTCACGCCGCGGCTGCTGCTCACGCCGATGCTGATCCTCGTCGCCGTGCTCAGCCACACGGCGGCCGACGCCGGCTACGTGCTCGTCATCCCGCTGGGCGGCGTCATCTTCTACGCGGCGGGCCGCCACCCGCTGGCCGGCATCGCCGCCGCGTTCGCGGGCGTCTCCGGCGGGTTCAGCGCGAACTTCGTGCCGTCGAGCATCGACCCGCTTCTGGCGGGGCTGACGCAGTCGGCCGCGCAGGTCATCAACCCGGCGCGCGCGGTCAACCCGCTCTCGAACTGGTACTTCACCGCCGCCTCGTGCCTGCTCATCATGGGCGTCGGGTGGTTTCTGACCGACCGCGTCGTCGAGCCGCGGCTCAAGCGCGACGTGAAGGTGGACGGCAACCCCGACGAGATGCCGAAGATGGAGACGCTCGGCGCGCGCGAGCGGCGCGGCCTCGTCGCCGGGCTGGCGACTCTCGCCGTTGGCGTGATCTTACTCGCCCTCGCCTCCGCGCCGTCCGGGTCGCCGCTGCGCTCGCCGACCGCCTACCGGCTTACGTCACAGTCGTTCCAGCAGCTCCGCGCCGGGGGCGTGCCCGAAGACGTGGTGAAGCGGGCGGAGCCGCTGCTCGGCCGCGAGCAGCCGAACCAGAAAGACTTTCAGGACGCCCTGAAGGCGCGGCTCGGCGACGAGGCGAACGCGGCCCACGGCGCGGCCTTCCTCGCCAACGCCGAGGCGAGCCCGCCGCAACTGACGGCCGCCGCCGCGCCGCTGATGCGCTCAATCGTCCCGCTCATCTTCCTGCTCTTCCTGCTGCCCGGCATCGTCTACGGCTACGTCGCCGGGACGGTCAAGAGCCACCGCGACATCATCCAGGGGATGAGCAAGACGATGAGCACGATGGGCTACTATATCGTGCTCGCCTTCTTCGCCGCGCTCTTCATCGCGGCCTTCAACCAGTCGAACATCGGCGCGCTGCTCGCCCTGAAAGGCGCGAACACCTTGAAGGCGCTCGCGCTGCCCGGCCAAGTGACCATCGTCGGGATCATCCTGCTGACCGCGATGGTCAACCTTCTCATCGGCTCGGCGTCGGCGAAGTGGGCCTTGCTCGCGCCGGTCTTCGTGCCGATGCTGATGCAGCTCGGCATCTCGCCGGAGCTGTCGCAGGCCGCCTACCGCGTCGGCGATTCCACCACGAACATCATCACGCCGCTCATGCCCTACTTCCCGCTGGTCGTGGTCTTCGCCCAGCGCTACGTCAGGAACACCGGCATCGGCACACTCGTCTCCATCATGCTCCCCTATTCGATCACCTTCCTAATCACATGGACGCTGTTCCTCCTCGCCTACTGGCTGCTGGGGATCCCGCTCGGGTTACAGGCGCCCTACGGCTACCCGGGTTAGCGGCGTCCGCGGGAGGGCGGAGGTAAATGGCAATAACCGGGCGAACCGGAGGCTCAGAAAGTCCCCACATGCGCCTGAGCGCCGCAGGAGTCGCTGACGGCTCGCGGCCGGTGTCTTGAATCTACGACGGACGGAACAATCATGAGCGAGAAGGAAACAGACTCACGGAAGGTAGAAGATCGGCCGGAACCAGCCGCCGACAAGCGGTCGCCTGTAGAGGACGGCGAGCGCCCGGTGCCCGGCGTCAAACACGAGCGGGAGCCGGACGCGGAAAACATTATGCCCGCGGAGGACAGGCCGGGGACGTTTTAGGGTACTGTCGCAAATAAGGAGGCCCCCAGCGCCTCAAAACATTTCCTTCAACGCTACCGGGCACCGTAAGACCCACTTCATCTATTTGTAGCGACATAACCCGCCAAAAAGGATGTAGACAGCCTACACACATGGATGTAGAATATCTACATGCCTAAAGAGACTCGCTACCGCAACAGGATAGAGTTGCTGCAGGGCACTCTCGACCTGCTCATCCTCCAAACCCTCCAGTGGGGCCACCAGCACGGCTACGGCATCAGCCAAGCGATCAGGGCCAACTCGGGGGACGTGCTGCGCGTCGACACCGGCTCGCTCTACCCGGCCCTGCACCGGCTGGAGCGGCAGGGCTGGGTCAGCTCCGAGTGGAAGGTCTCGGACAACAACCAGCGCGTCAAGGTCTACCGGCTGACGGCGGAGGGCAAGAGGCATCTCGCGTCCGAGCGCTCCCGCTGGGAGCAGTTATCGGCGGCCATCGCCCGCGCCTTAAACCCGCTGGGTGAGGAGGGCGAGGCATGAGGCTACCCCGGCGGCGGCGCGAGGATGAGTTGGATGAGGAGATAGCGAGTCATCTGCGGATGGCGATCCAAGATCGCGTCGAACGGGGCGAGACGCCCGGGGAGGCGGAAGCCGCCGCGCTGCGTGAGTTCGGCAACTTGCCGCTGATCAAGGAGGTCACGCGCGAGATATGGGGGTGGGCGTGGCTCAGGCAATTCACCCAAGACATCAGGTACGGGTTGCGCTTGATGCGCCGCGAGCCGCAATTCGCCTTCGTGGCCGTCCTGACCCTCGCGCTCGGCATCGGGGCCTGCACGTCGATCTTCAGCATAGTGGACGCCGTGCTGCTGCGCCCGCTCCCGTACCCGGAAGCCGAAAAACTCGTCAGCCTCAGAGAGGTTGATGCCAAGGGCAGGCAGATCACTTTCGCCGAGCCTAACTTTCTGGACGTGCGCGCGCGCAACCACACGCTCGCCGCGACGGCGCAATACAACGCGGGTCTGACTAACCTCCTCGGCGGCAGCGAGCCGGTGCGTACGTCGGTCTCCTTAGTGTCGGGCGACTTTTTCAAGGTGCTCGGCGTGCAGCCCGCGGCCGGGCGTAGCTTCCTGCCGGAAGAAGCAAAAGTCGGCGGCCGCCCCGCGGCGGTGGTGAGTCACGGCTATTGGCAAAGGCTGCTCGGCGGCCGGGGCGATCTGGCGGCGACGCCGCTCCGCATCGGCGACACCAGTTATACGGTGGTGGGCGTCATGCCCCGCGGCTTCAACTTCCCGAGGAATGCGGAAGTCTGGGTGCCGATTGAATTATCACCTTCGTCGCCGTCACGCACATCGCACGGGAAGCGCGTCGTCGCGCGCCTGCGTGACGGCGTGACTCTCGAACGGGCGCGCGCCGACCTGAGCACGATTGGCAAACAGCTCAGGCAGGAGAACGGCGCGGACATAGACTTGGTTGACGTGGCGGCGCTGCCTTTGAAAGAGGCGATGGTCGGCGAAGTCAGTAAGAGCCTGCTGGTGATCCTAGCGGCGGTGGGCTTTCTGCTGCTCGTGGCCTGCACGAACGTCGCCAACCTACTGCTCGCGCAAGGGACGGCGCGGCAGCACGAGTTCGCCGTGCGCACGGCGCTGGGCGCGACGCGGCGGAGGCTGGCGCGGCAATTCATCGCGGAAAATCTGACGCTCGCGCTGTTGGCCGGCGGCCTCGGCGTGCTGCTCTCATTCTGGGGCGTGGACGCGCTGATCGGTCTCAACCAAGGCAACCTGCCGCGCGCCGACGAGGTCGGCGTCAACGCGCGCGCGTTGGCTTTCACTTTCTCGCTCTCGACGCTGGTGGCCGTGGCGCTCGGACTGGTGCCGCTCCTGCGCTTGGGCGAAGGCGATTTGCGTGAGGGTCTGAAAGAGTCCGGGCGCAGGCAATCGGCGGGGGCCGCGAGGCGCGGTTTGCGCGCGACGCTCGTCGTGACCCAAGTCGCTCTGACGATGGTGCTGTTGGTCGGCGCGGGCCTGCTCATCAAGAGTTTCGTCAAGGTGCTGGAAGTCGATCCCGGCTTCCGCACCGAGAGCGCCGTGGCGATGGAGATTTCGTTGAGCGACGAGCAGTCGCAGCGCCGGGCCGGCTTTTACCAGCAGGTGCTCGAACGGGTGGCGGCGCTGCCCGGCGTCACGGCGGTCGGCGGCGTCAACGGCCTGCCGATGACCGACGGCGGGAACAACGGCCAGTTCCTGATCGACGATAACCCGTCGCTGAAAGGGTACGGCGAGTTCCGCGTCGCCAGCCCCGGTTACTTCGACGCGATGGGCATCCGCCTCGTGCGCGGTCGCCGCTTCGACCAGAGCGACGGGCCGAACACGCCGCAGGTCGCGCTCATCAGCGAATCGCTGGCGCGCCAGTATTGGCCGAACGAAGACCCGCTCGGCAGGGGCATCCAGTACGGCAACATGGACGGTGACAAGAGCTTGCTGCGCGTGATCGGCGTGGTGGGCGACGTGCGCGAGTTCGGGCTGGAGGCGAGCGAGCGACCGACCGTTTACGTCCACTACTTGCAGCGGCCGGGGCAGGCCCGCGGGTTCGCCGTCGTCGCGCGGTCGCAGGGGGACGCGCAGACGCTGATTCCGGCCATGCGCGGCGCGGTGCGCTCGCTCAACCCCGACGTCCCGACCAACTTCCGCACACTGAGCCAAATCTTCTCGTCGTCGCTCGACAACCGCCGTTTCAGCCTAGTGATCTTCGGCGGCTTTGCCTGCGCCGCACTGCTGCTCGCCGCGCTCGGCATTTACGGCGTGACCTCTTACGCCGTGACGCAGCGCAGGCAGGAGATAGGCATCCGCATCGCCCTCGGCGCGCGACCCCCGGACGTGCTGCGGCTGGTAGTCGGGCAGGGGATGAGATCGGTGTTGCTCGGCATCCTGATTGGCATAGGCGGGGCTTTGGCGTTGACGCGCCTGATCGCGCATTTACTCTTCGGGGTGAGTACGGCCGATCCGCTGACACTCATGGTTGTCACGGCGTTGCTGACGTCGGTCGGGTTGCTGGCCTGTTACCTGCCGGCGCGGCGGGCGACGAAGGTCGATCCAATGGTAGCCCTCAGGTGCGAGTGACGGCACTAGTGATTGCTATATTCGTCTCCCGAAGTTAAGGGCGCGGGCTGCGGTCACCAGCCGACCGCGGCTCGCGCCCTCTTACCGCCTGCCCTTCCCCTTTACCTGATATGGAACTGCACGGCGTAGACGGTGGGGTCTGTGCCGACGTAGAAGCCGAGTTGGTAGACGCCCGTCGCGAGGCCATTCGTCTGGAGGTTGAAGATGTAGCCGGGCGTCGCCGGGTCGAACATGGTGAAGCGGAAGTTCATGTCCGGGTTGGCGTGGCCCGCATCCTCAGCTTCGCCCCAAGCGTCGTGCGAGGCGAGGCGCGTGCCGGCGGCCGTCACGACGATGTTCTGCGCCGACAGGCTCGCGCCGGACGCGTCGCACAGTTTGAGCTTGATGGGGATCGTGCTCCCGCCCTTGTGAGCTTTAGTCTGATCGTACAGGACGCAGACGCGGTGGCCGACGCTGTTGACGTTGACTGTCGCCGAAGCCGTGGCGGAGAGGCCGCCGCCGTCGGTCACGCGCACGTTGATGGTCTTCACGGCCGGGCCGCCGATGAGGGCGGCGGAGAAAGGCACGGTCTGTCCCGCCGTCTCGAACGCCCCGTCGTTGTCCAGATCCCAAACGTAGTTGAGCGGGCCGTCCTCCACGTCCGCGCCCGCGGCCGAGACGGAGACGGAGCCGCCTGCGTTGACCGAGTAGGGGCCGCCCGCGCCCGCCGTCGGGGCGTCGTTGACCGGCGTCACATTGATGCTCACCGTCGCCACGCTCGTGTCGGCCGCGCCGTCGTTGGCTTTGTAGGTGAAGGAGTCGGGGCCGAAGTAGTTGGCGGCGGGCGTGTAGGTGAACGAGCCGTCCGCGTTGAGGCTCACGGAGCCGTGCGAGAGCGGGCCGACGACGGCGGCCGTGAGCGCGTCGTTGTCGGCGTCGGCGTCGTTAGCCAGCACGCCGGGCGCCGGGCGTCGTGCACACGCCTCGCCCTCAGCCGGTGCGAGACGGCTAACTCCAACATACGCATCGCGGCGTCCCGGCCATCAGGAAGGATGTGGATCATCGACGGCGGCTCGACCAGCCGCCGCACGGCCTCCGCAGCCTGCTCCGGGTCGTGGGCGGCTGCGCCCGCCGCCATCTCAGCGCGGCGTAGACTTCGCTCAGGATGCCCGTGGTTGTGCACGCGAACAAGTCTCCGCGCCGGGCGGCCTCGACCAAGGTTCGCGCTTCCGCATGACGTGGATCGTCAACAAGGAGCGCGCCGATGAAGACGCCGGCGTCGAAGAGCGTGTACTCCTCAGTAGGCGGCATCCTTCCACCCTTCGGGGACGCGGCCGTCGAGCCGAGGCAGCGGCTTCAACTGCGAGACGGGTTCGATGGTCATCGACTTCCCTTCCTTGAGGACGACGGCGAGCGGCTCGCGGCTGCGCGTCACCGGTCTTCGAGCGTGCACCCCTTCAAGCTCCCCCAAGGTTTTAATCTTATGAGCCTCCTGAACCATACGAGCCTCACTCCGTTATCATTTCTCCGCCTGAGATAGGTAAACGAATCTTCTGTTAGTCATGCCTCGTCAGTCCATCGGACTCTGCCGGTGCCACACCGGGTGCTGAGTTGGGCGCGTGCGCTGAAGAATCGCCCGTTACCTCGGCACCCCCGGCCTGCGCCTGAAGCCGTTCATGCCGACACTTCGCCACGCCCTTTTCGAAACCACTAGGGTAGTACATCCCCGTCCCCCAGCAGTCGGGACAGTCGCGCGCCTCCTCGCCCGAGATCGCCGGCCCTGCTGCTTCCGCTGCGGACTGAGGAGGCTGCTTCCGATTCTCCAACTTCCATAGCCGTCGCCTCAGGTGCTCGGCCAAGAATGCCGGAACCGAGGAGACGGTGGTACGGCCCGCGGCGATGCGCAGTTCAGTGACGAGCACCTCCGCCAGTTCCCTCCACTTCGCGGCCTCGCCCGCCGACGGATCCCTGCCCGTGATCTCTCTGGCGTTCTCACGAAGCAGACCGATGAATTCGGCGAAAGCCTCATCATCATCATTTTGCCGGTACTGAATTGATGATGAGGCTGCGCCCGGTTGCGACAAATCCTCCGGAAGATTTCTATATTTATATACTCCCGTAGAAAGTACGGGAGTAACGGGAGTAGTTTCGACGGGTCCACTCCCGTACTTTTTACCACCCGTCGCTACGCCAGTACCTACTCCCGTACCTACTCCCGTACCTATAATCCTCTTGGATTGAGGGTCGATCTCAATCCCAGCCGCCTTACGCCGTTTAAGAATCTCTTTCGGATCATGGACGCGGTAGCGTGGGCCAAGGGGGTTGCCGTGGGAATAAGAGACGATCTCTACCGAAAGCTTTTCCTGTAGACCGTCGAGGGCCCGCCTGATAGTCCTGTCGGAGCGGATGCCGGTCTTCGCACACAGCTCCTTGAATCCGAAGTGCCGTTCCCTCTGCCCCCTGCTCACCGTCTCACGGTACATGACCGAATATATTCGTTGCTCTGAGGCTGAGTGCGTGGCGTCTAGGTAGAGCTGCCTGTCCTTATTTTCGGGCTCGGCTTGTGCATTGGGCAATACCGATCCAAGCAAAGCAGGGTAAGTGCTTTCACGGTTCTCGTGTATGACACCCGTATCTACTCCCGTAATTACGCCAGTAGATACGGGAGTAGATACTGGCGTAATTACTCCCGTATCTACTCCCGTACCAACATTATCTGCTTTAGATTCAGCGGGTTGTTCTTCGGCTTGGGCACGATCCCGCTCTTCCTTCGCCTGAAGGAAGTCTCCGAGACTATGCCACTGCCGCTTCTTGCTGCTCATTGATAGAAGCCTCTTGTATCGCCAGTTCCACCGCCTCCACCGGAACCGTGCGCTCGCCAGATTGCAGGGTCAATACATAGGCGAACCCGCAGATCTTCAGGACTTCGCGGGGGACACCGCCAGTCGAGTTGTAGATCAGCTCCACGGTCTCGTCGGTGAAAGGGTTGGGAATCTTGGCCTGCTCGCAGCGGAAGGCGATCATCTCTCGCGTCTCAGGCGGGGAGAGTGGGGCCAGCAGGGAGGGTAGGAAAATGCGGGATCGCAGGGCCTTTTTACTCGAATCCATCAGCTTGATGCGCAGTTCGAGTTGCGCGGCCAAGACGATCTGGATGAGCTTGTATTTATTGGTTTCGAAATTCAGGAGAGTCCGGATCAACTCCAAATGTGGGCCTTTCAGCCGCTGGGCCTCGTCGACGAAAAGGACGCAGGTCTTGTTCTCCTGGTCTAACTCGATCAGAAAGCCCCGTAACTCGTTCTCTTGGTCGACCATCGAGCGCTTGGGCCTGATGCCGAAGTCGTTGCAGATGGCCTTGAGCATCGAGAAATCGGAGGGAAAATTAGGCGAGGGCAGGATCGCGGTGACGAACTCATCGCCGTTTTTCCTGTAGTCGGACCACAAGCGTCGCAGCACGCTGGACTTGCCGGTGCCGACATCACCCATGATGGCCGTCAGCCCTTGGCGGTTCTCCACCACGTGCTGGACTTTAAAGACGGTACTTTTTAACGCCGGGGTGAGATACAGGAGTTCAGGATCTGGCGAGATCGAAAACGGCTGAGTTCTCAAAGTCCTCATGCGAAATCCTTATAGCATCGTAATTTTATGAGAGCAATACTTATTTTGGGAGGGGGGTAGCAAAATTGCGAGGGGGCAGGGAAATAGATTAGCCATACTGATTCTGAGGTCTGGAAGGATTATTCGCGGCCGTAGCGGCGCAACCCGTCCTTAACTATTATTGGTTTCAGCCCTCGGAGCGGCAGGTTACACGTACACAAATTGGGTGAGTAGAAGTGTTGCACGGCCAAAACATTCCTCTCTTATTACAATTCCGGTAATCTCTCTTTTGCGAAGACGACTATTGACGGTTTCTATTCAGCTATGAGGTAATACGCTGCAAAGAAAGGTGATTCTGGCGAGACAAGGTCGGCATTTGGCAGCAGTATACCACTCCTTCACTCGACGCC
>DATCVD010000590.1:0-2611 GCA_036567125.1 Pyrinomonadaceae bacterium
GGCGTGCGGGTCGGCGAGACGAGCGTCGTCGGGATGCAACCGCTCGTCGCGTGAGGCCGCGAGCGAGGCCGCGCCCGCCGCCCGGAAGGTTCGGAGACACGGGGCGCGGGCCGTTTAGACGCTGACACGCCGCCGCCGTCCGCGGCCGGCGCAGGTCAGTTGGACATCCGCCAGTCTTACGAGGAGCCGAATAATTATGGAGTCTGAAAACAAGTTCAAACCGCCGACCGAGGAAGTCGCAGATCAACCACGGAAGACTGCGTGCGATTCCATGCCCGACTTCACGCGGCTGAGATACTTCTACGGGCAGATGCTCGCCGCGCAGGACTTGCAGACCGAGCAGGACTACTTCCGCGAGAAGCTCAAGCTGCTGAACCGCTGTCTGGAAGGCTACGGCACGGTCTGCGGTCTGAGAGTTGTGGCCGTCAGGCGCGCGCCCGAGTACGAGTCGCCGCCGGCCGAGGCGGCGGACGAGTATGGGCGGGAGCGGGCCGAGCAGGCCGATCCGGCGCAGGCCGATCCGGCGCAGGCCGAGTCGGCGGCACCGGAGGCCGCGGCCGCGGTCGCGCGGCCCCGGCCGGTGGCGGGCGCGTGGGTCGAGGTCGAGTGCGGGCTGGCGCTCGACTGCGAGGGCAACGAGTTGATCGTGCGCCACCCGCTGCGGGTCGAGCTGTGGGGGGCGCTGAGCGAGGCCGAGCGGCGGGAGGCCGAGGTCGCGCCCAATGGCCTCGCGCGGCTCTACCTGAGCATCTGTTACTGCGTGCAGCCGATTGACCCCGTGCGGCCGGTGCTGCCCGACGCCTGCGACGCGGTCGCCGAGTGCGTCTATAGCAAGCTGCGCGACTCCGTCAAAGTCCGCGTCACGACCCGGAAGCCGCGCGCGGATCACTGCCGCGACAACTGCTGCGACAAGTGTGCCGACAAGTGCCTGCTGCTGGCCGCCATCGATCTGGAGAGGGGGCGGCCGCCGGTCATCCACAACGACGTGCGCCGCTGGATCGGCGTCTACGAGCCGGTCACGATCACGGGCATCAGCTGGGCGCACGCCGGCGGCTACACGCCCGAGGGGGCGTCGCGGATGCTTCAGCAGCAGGGGCTGACCGTCGAGTTCTCCCGCCCCATCCTGCCGGAGACCGTGACGCGGGGCGTCGTCGACGTGATCGTCTTCGAGGGCGGGAAGGGCCGCCACAGCGGCATGTACTACATCAACGGCGAGGTCTCGATCCCCGACAACCGCCGCATCGTCTTCCGCGACGACTCGGAGGAGCTGTTGGAGAACGGCGACCGCGTGCTCGTCATCGTGCGCACGGACTTCATCCTCGACGAGTGCTGCCGGCCGGTGGACGGCAACCACGTCGGCGGGCGCGTCCCGCTGCTGGCGAGGTTCGCGGAGAACAGGCCGCAGAACGGGCCGCACGCGGCGCGCTCGTGCGCCCAGCCGCCGCGCCGTTACGGGGCTTGGACTTCGGGCAGCGGCACGCCCGGCGGCACGTTCGAAAGCTGGTTCTACGTGCAGCGCCCGCCGCGGCCGCAGCAGCCGCCGCCGAGGCCGCGCGACGGGCGGTCGCAGTACGAGCAGCCGTACGAGCCGCCCTACGAGCCGCCCTACGAGGCGGGCGAGTAGCGAGCGCGGGCGCGGCCGACCGGGGACGTGCGGTTGGGAGGCGCGAGATGAGGGTTTCACCGCCCGGCGCGGTAAAGGAGACTAGATGATTACCCCTAGCTATAAAGCCACGGGCTGTGGCTGCGGCAGTGGCGGAACGCTCTCCGCCGCCCCTTGCGGTTGCGGGGGCGGCGAATGCGATTCCTGTCAGGGTCAAGGGATCGTGCGCCCGCGCTTCTTCGCCGGGCAACTGCTGACCGAAGACGACCTCCAACTGCTGACCGATTACGTCGGCCACAAAAACCGCCTGCACAACCGCCACCTCTTCGGCGCGGGGGTCGTGTGCGGTCTGGAGGTGACGTGCCACCCGTGCGGCGACGGCCGCGTGATCGTGCACCCCGGCTACGCCCTCGACTGCTGCGGCAACGACCTGACGCTGGCCTGCGCCCAGACCCTCGACATCAACGCGATGGTGCGCTCGCTGCGCCGCGATCAGTTGGGCGGCTTCGACTGCGGCGACCCCTGCCCCGATCCCGAAAAACTGGCCGCCGCGAGGCCGGGCAAAGAACCCGGCGCGGGCGGCTCGGAGCAGGGCGCGGCTCAGGGCGCGCCGAAGACCGAGCTGCGCTACTGCCTCTACCTCCGCTACTGCGAGCAGCCCTCCGATCCCGTGATGCCTTACTCGACCGGCGAGGACTGCGGCCGCGCCTCCTGCGAGCCGACGCGCGTGCGCGAGGGCGTGAAGTTCGAGCTGCGCTGCCGCCCGCGGGCCGACGCCGCGAACGAGATGCTGGCGCGCCTCTGCGCCTGCCTCGGCGATTTAAACCGCCTGCCCGCGATCTTCGATCTCGTCGGGCGGATGCGGCGCGGCAACCGGGTCGTGAGCAACACGCTGGTAAAGCGCCGCGAGGAGGCGTTCGACCCCGCGAACCTGCGCGTCGCGGTGCAGCGGTTCGAGACCCTCCGCGAAGAGCCGGCCGCGGCCGCCGCGCCGGAGCGCGAGGCGGC
>DATCVD010000591.1:0-2364 GCA_036567125.1 Pyrinomonadaceae bacterium
CCGCGGCCGCCGCAACGAGCCGGCCCACGTCGCCGACACGGCGCGCTTCGTCGCCGAGCTGCGCGGCACGAGCACGGAAGAACTGGGCCGCGCCACCTGCGAAAACTTCTCGCGCCTCTTCGGCGTCGAGCTGAAGCCGGCCGGCGTTTGACGCGCGCCGTCCGCCCGGACGCCCCGACGTGCAGTCCGTTCGCGGCCTCCATACTTTTCCGCCCGGCGCGTAAATGTTATAAAGATTCGTTCCACGACGGGCGCAAGCACTCACCCGTCACTGGTCGCCCGTCACCGTTCCTATGGCCCAGCAGAATTCATTCGACATCGTCTCTCAGGTGGATCGCTCCGAGATCAACAACGCGCTCAACCAGACCATGAAAGAGGTCAGGCAGCGGTTCGACTTCAAGGGCAGTCACGCCGAGGTCGTCATGGAGGCGGACGAACTCATCCTCACCGCCGAGGACGAGACCAAGCTCCGCAACATGAACGACATCCTCCAGCAAAAATTAGTCCGCCGCGGCGTCCCCTTAAAAGCCTTCAGCTACGGCAAGGTGGAGTCCGCGCTCGGCGGCACGGTGCGGCAGCGCGTCGCCATCCAGCAGGGCATCCCGACGGACAAGGCCAAAGAGATCGTCAAGTTCATCAAGGACACGAAGGTCAAGGTGCAGGCCGCGATTCAGGGCGACGTGGTGCGCGTCACGGGCCGCGACCGCGACACGCTGCAAGACGTGATCGCCAAGCTCAAGGCCAAAGACTTCAACATCAACATGCAGTTCACGAACTACAGGACAAACTGAAGGAACGTGAATCGTGAATCGTGAATAGATGAGAGACAGGTTCTAATCTATTTACGATTCACGATTCACGATTCGCGGCTATTTATGTTCACAGGTCATCAGGCCACGCTCGAAGAGCCGCGTTTGGCGGCGGCGCAGGTCTTCGCGCTCGTCGCGGGGGAGTTGCAGCTGGTCGAGCGCGAGTTCGAGCGGCAGGCGCGCTCGAACATTCAGGTCATCGCCTACATCGGCGACTACCTGCGGGCGTCGGGCGGCAAGCGCGTCCGCCCGGCGCTCACGCTGCTCTCGGCGCGCGCGGCCGGCGGCGACGCGGCGCGGCAGAACGTCGTCCGCATGGCGACCGTGATGGAGTTCCTGCACACGGCCACGCTCGTCCACGACGACATCATCGACAACGCCGAGACGCGCCGCAACCGCCCGTCCGTCAACAGCCGCTTCGGCAACCAGACGGCCGTCCTGATGGGCGACTGGCTCTACATGACCGCCTTCGAGACGAGCCTGCAAGAGCGCTCGCTCCCGGTGCTCGACATCCTGACTTCCGTGACGAGGAAGATGACCGAGGGCGAGCTGCTGCAGCTCACCACGCTCGGCCGCGCCGACATCACGGAGGAGCAGTACTTCGACATCCTGCTGCGCAAGACCGCCTACTTGTTTAGCGCCTGCTGCGAGATCGGCGCGATCCTCGGCGGCGGCGACCGCGCGGCGCAGGAGGCGCTGCGCGACTACGGACTCAACCTCGGCGCGGCCTTCCAGCTCGTCGACGACCTGCTCGACTTCACCGCGACGGAAGACGTGCTGGGCAAGCCGGCGGGCGTCGATCTGCTCGAAGGGAAGCTGACGCTCCCGCTCATCCACCTGCTCGGGCGCGACGAGTCGCTCCGGCGTCCCGTCCAGTCCGTCATGCGCGAAGGCGCTTACAAGGCGATCCCGCGCGCGCGCCTCGTCGAGGCGGCCCACAAGACCGGCGCGCTCTCCGAGGCCCGCGCCCGCGCCCGCGACTTCGCCGACGCGGCCCGCGCCGCGCTCGACCTGCTCCCCGCCTCCGCGCACAAGGACGCCCTCCGCTCGCTCCCGACCTTCATCCTCGAACGCGAGACGTGAGGGGCTAGGATTTAGGAGCTAGGATTTAGGAATCAGGAATCAGGTGTTGGGATTCATAACGCGAGGCGGTGCTCTACTTCAAACCCTAAATCCTAAATCCTGACTCCTAGCTCCTAAATCCTCATTCCCCCCTTTCACGATCCGCGCACTTCGTTCATACTTACTCCGTCATGGCCGACGACAACCTGCTTGCCACACTCGAACAGAGCCTGCGCCAGACGCGGGCCACGCGCAACCGCCTCTCCGCGCGGCTCACCGACCTCGAACTCGAAGCCGAAAAGCTGCGCACCGAAATCTCCGAGATGGACGCCATCGCCAGCCAGACGCAGGCCGCGATGTACCGCATCCTCTCGTCGGTGCTGACGCGCACCCCGACGGCGCAGCCGACGGACACGGAGATCGAGTTCGCCCTGCGCCGCGACGAGGCGTACGCCGCGCAGTCCGCGCCGCCGCCCGCGCAGTCCGCGCCCGC
>DATCVD010000592.1:0-8194 GCA_036567125.1 Pyrinomonadaceae bacterium
TCGCCCGCGCCGTCGCCTTCCGCGACCGCGCAGCCTTCGCCGCAAGGCGGGGCCGCGAGCGTCCGCGTCGATTTCGACGGCTTCGAGACCCGCGTCCGCGCCATTCCGGGCCAGCCGGCGAACTACCGCCGCCTCTCCGCCAACGCCGACGGCGTGCTCTACCTCTCCGGCCCCGGCAAGCTCTCGCTCTACAACCTCGAAGCCAAAGCCGAGCAGACGATCATCGAAGGCATCAACGACTACGACCTGTCGGCCGACGGCAAGCGCATCGTCTTCCAGCAGGGCCGCGACAACTACGGCATCGCGCCCGTCGCGCCGGGGCAGAAGAGCGATCAGGGTTTGCTCCGCCTCGACGGGCTGACGATGAAGGTCGATCCCCGTCTCGAATGGGCGCAGGAGTTCACGGACGCGTGGCGCATCCTGCGCGACTGGTTCTACGACCCGAACCTGCACGGCGTCGACTGGAAGGGGATTCGCGCCAAGTACGGCCAGATGGTGCCACACGTCGCGCACCGGGAGGACTTGACGTACCTGCTGACCGAGGTCGGCAGCGAGTTGATGGCCGGCCACGTCTACGCCGAGCGCGGCCAGAGCACGCCGGCGGTGACGCGCGTGGACGGCGCGCTGCTCGGCGCGGAAGTCGCGCCCGACCCGTCGGGCTACTTCCGCATCACGAAAATCTACGCGGGCGAGAACTGGCACGACAGCTTCCGCTCGCCGCTCACGGAGCCGGGCGTCCGCGCCAAGGTCGGCGACCTCATCGTCGCCGTCGACGGCCGCCCGACGCGGGGCGTCAAGAATCTGTACGAGCTGTTGGAGGGCAAGGGGCAGCGCGTCGTGACCCTCTCCCTGAGCAGCAACGCGGACGGCTCGTCGCCGCGCGAGGAGCGCGTGCGGCCCACGCGCAGCGAGTCGAACCTGCGCTATCTGGACTGGGTGCAGTCGCGCCGCGCGACGGTCGAGAGACTTTCGGGCGGGCGCATCGGCTACATCCACGTCCCGAACACGGCGGTCGAGGGCAACCGCGAGCTGCACCGCGGCTTCTACGCGATGGCGAACAAAGACGCCCTGCTCATCGACGACCGCTACAACGGCGGCGGCTTCATCCCCGACCGCATGATCGAGCTGCTGGAGCGCCGCCCCTTAAACTACTGGACGCGGCGCGGCACGGGCGCTACCTCGACGCCCGCCTTCGCGCACAACGGCCCGAAGGCGATGCTCACGAACGGCTACGCCGGCTCGGGCGGCGACGCCTTCCCCTACTACTTCCGCGAGCGCAAACTCGGCCGCATCTTCGGCACGGCCACTTGGGGCGGACTGATCGGCATCTCCGGCAACCCCTCGCTCGCCGACGGCGGGAGCCTGAGCGCCGCCACCTTCCGCTTCCTCGATCTCAACAACCAGTGGGTCATCGAAGGCACGGGCGTTGACCCCGACGTGGAGGTGGTGGATCGTCCCGACGCGCTCGCGCGCGGCGAAGACCCCTCGCTCGAAGCGGCGGTCAAGTACTTGATGGAAGAACTCCGGCGCAACCCGCCGAAGCGACCCACCATCCCGGCCGCGCCCGTCCTGCGCCAGCAGTAACGGCACGACGCGAGACTGAAAAAGCCGGGGGCGCGACTCGCAACCAAGCGAGTCGCGCCCCCGGCCTTTCTTGTCGCCCGCCCCGACACCGGCCGCGGCGTCACGAAACCTCAAACGACGGCCGCGAAACCTGAGAAATACGGCGCGAAACTTCATCCAGACAGCGCAACACCTCTCCCAGACAGCGCAAAACTTGCTCCAGACAGCGCGAAACCCTCTCCATACAGCGCGAGAGACGGCTCAGACAGCGTGACAGATGCTTCAGACAGCGCGGAAGGTACTTCAGACAGCGCGGAAGTCGCTTCAGACAGCGCGAAACTTGGGAAATACAGCGTGGAAGTTCGTCCGGACGGCGCGAGAGTTGAGAAATACGGGGCGAAAGTCGAGAGATACGGCGCGGGAGTCGAGAGATACGGTGCGGGAGTTAAGGCGGACTGCGCGAAACGCGGGCGGCGGGTCAACTGTAAATCCGGCCCGCGCCTAAAGGTTGCCGTCGCGGCCCAGCGCCTCGATCTCGGTTTCGAGCGAGCGGAGCGTGCGCTGCAACATCTCGCGGTGCGCGCGGTTGGTCGAGCGTTCGAGCTGTTCGAGCGTGCGCGCGCGCGACAGCCGCAGCGTCTCCAACCGCTCCCGCCGCTCGCGCGCCTCCGGCGACACGTCGACGGCGGGCGCGCTCCTCTGCTTCGCCCGCTCCTCCGCCTCCTGCTCGACCTCCTCGGCCGACTTGCCCCAACCTCTAGCCATAACAGAATTAAGAATTAAGAATTAAGAATTAAGAATGAAAAGCATCCCGCCTTAAATTCTTAATTCTTAATTCTTAATTCTTAATTTCCTCTCATAGCGGCCGCGCCTCCGTGCCGCCGAAGAACCAGCTCGCGCCGACCTTAAGGCGGTGCTGCCAAGTGGGGAGCCGGTTCGTGTAGAGCGCGAAGCGAGCGCGGCGGGCCATCGCGCCGCCGACCACTTGGCCGCCCGCGAGCACGGCCGCGTCCTCCGTCCCCAAGCTCACCGCCTCGCCCAGCTGGGCGAAACGCTTCGTCTTCAACTCGCCGCCTTCGAGCAGCGCGCGGACGTTGCGCGCCGCGAGCGCCGACTGCTGGAAGGCGAGTTGGGCCGTGCCGGCGAGCGTCGGCTCCACGTCGCCGGCGGCCGCGATGTCGCCGAGCACGAAGACCTCCGCGCGCCCGCGCGCCTGCATCGTCGGCTCGACGACGACCAAGCCGCGCTTGTCCTTCTCCAGCGCCAGCCGCTCGACCAGCGGGTTGACCTTCACGCCCGCCGTCCAGACGACCGCCGCCGCCTTGAGTTCCGTCCGCTCGCCGCCGTGCTCGAAGACGAGGCCGTCGGCCCCGACGCGCACGACGCGCGTCGAGGTGTGGACTTCCACGCCCGCCCCGTTAAGCGCCCGCTCGACCGCCCCGCGGATGTCGTCGTCCATGCCGGGCACGACCTTGTCGCCCATCTCGACGACGACGACGCGCGGCGCGCCGCGCAGGCCGCGCCGCCGGAACGCGTCGCGCAGCAGGTCTGCCATCTTGGTCGATAGCTCGACGCCGCTCGCGCCCGCGCCGACGACGGCGAAGGTGGCCGCGGCGCGCGCGTCCTGCGGGTCTGCGTCGGGCGGGATGCGGTCGAGCGCGTCCGTCATGCGCCGGCGCAGCTCGTCGGCGTGGCGGATTTTGCGGAACGGCAGCACGTGCCTCTCCGCGCCCTCCACGTTCCAGAAGTTCGTCACGCCGCCGACGGCCAAGACGAGCGCGTCGTAGCCGAGGCGGCGGACGCGGCCCGCGACCGCCGCCTCGCGCGCGTCGAAGTCGATGTCCGTGACCGCGCCGGTCATGAATCTGATCCTGTCGTCGAGCAGCTCCTTGTAGTGCGGCGCGATGTGCCACGCCTCCACCTCGCCGCTCATGTACTCGTAGAGCATCGGCGTGAAGGTGAAGTGATCTTCCGGGCTGACGAGCGCGACCTCGCCCGCGCCCGCGAGGTCTAACGCCGTGAACAGCCCGCCGAACCCGCCGCCGACGACGAGGATGCGAGCCTGCGCCTTCGCCATTCGCGTCTCCGAAAAAAGGGGAGTCTGATTGCGCCGCGATGGTAACAGGATTTACTTGCGACTTGAAATTCTAACCGCGCGGCGCGGGGAGCGGGCGGCGGATCGTTTCGACGAGTTCGAGCAGGTTGTTCGGCTTGCGGAGGAAGGCGTCCGCGCCCGCCGCGCGCGCTTCGTCGGCGCAGTCGGCGAGCGAGGTGACGATGATCGGCGTCTCGCGCCGGTGCGGGAGTTGGCGGGCGCGGCGCACGAGCGCGAGGGCGTCGAAGCCGCCCCGCAGGTCGCGGTCGATGAGCAGCAGATCGAAGTGGTCGCCGCTCTCGACGTAGGCGTAGCCGTAGCCCGCGTCGTAGCCACGCACGTACCAGCCGGCGAACTCCAACACGTCGCGCACCGTCTGCCGCAGCATCATGTTCTCCTCCACGTAGAGGATGGCGACGGGCCGCTTAACGTCGGTTGCACTCGCGCTCATTTTTAACGACCCGCGGGACGTGAGGGCGTGGTTGCGTCGGCGCGCTTCTGCTATGATGCGCGCGCTCTAATCTTTGACACCGCTGGCAACGACCGGATGCGCGGCTCACCCTCACACGACTAAGTGATGGGCGTCGCCACGAAGCAGAGACGATCTACTTCATTGGCGACGAACACGCGCAACGCCAAGTTCCATACCATCGTATGGGGCGGGCGGACTGATGTCAAGCCTGATCTTCCGTCGGGAGGCCGCTCCCGATGAAGGCTTCGCGGACTAAGTCATCCCGCTTGGCGGAGAAGCTTTTGCGGATTCGTCTGGAACTAAATTTCTCTCAGGGCGGAATCCTCAACCATCTCGGATTCAGCGACGAGCTATTCGGCAGCAATATTTCGCAGTACGAAAGAGGGGCGCGCGTGCCGTCGCTGCCGGTGCTCCTAGCCTACGCGCGGGCGGCGAACGTCTGGTTGGATGTGCTCGTTGACGACGGGTTGGATTTGCCTGAGAGGTTGCCGAGTCCGACCAAGAGCGAGGGCGTCAAACGCAAGTCAGCTGCACGGAGCAGGGCGGGGAAGTCATGACGGGCGGCGCAGGCTACCCGTGCGCCGGCTCTAAGACGGCTTCAAACTCTTCCCGCATTTCTTCAAGCGAAACATGCCCCGACGAATACTCTGCGAGGGCTAGTTCAATCCGCCCAACCAGCCCGATGACCTCGGCGTCTCCGGTCGCGTGCACATCCCAAGTTTCCGAGGCAAGCCAAGCCCTCAGATCGCGGAGGTCACAGCGCCCTTCCAGATAATCTAGGAGCTTCCGGCAGATTTGAGCTTGCGTCATGAGTCGCTACCCTCAGCAATTCGTCTCACCCACCGAACTGCGGCGGATGTTTAATGAGGGAAAGTACTTGGAGCGGGCGCAGGCCCGGGAGTTTAGCGAAAGAATCATCGCCGACAGACACCCGTCAAAGCCTAAAGCGAACGAGCCGTTTTGCACCCGGAGCCAGATGGTCTCATACATCGACCGCGGCGGACGCGAAGTCGTCCGTTTTCACAGGTATCTTAGGACTGACGGAACGCTGGGGGCAAGCGGAAAGCCTGATCCGAAGGTGATACTGTATAACCTCGTGCAGTACATCGCCGACTAGCGGCGCGGCGGCTGGACAGTGCGCGAAGCGGCGTGCTAGATTCTTCGGCGATTTGCTAACTTTTGCGGTTGCCTGCGGTTAGCGGGTTCCACTGCGGTCTGGGAGGGCCATCTCGAAGCAAGCCATGTTGGACAGAGAGTTGAAGGAGAAGATCGTCGGCGACTACCGCACCCACGAGGGTGACACGGGTTCGCCGCAGGTGCAGGTCGCGTTACTGACGACGCGCATCAACCAGCTCACCGAGCACTTCAAGACGCACAAGAAGGACAACCACTCGCGGCGCGGCCTGCTCAAGATGGTCTCGCAGCGCCGGAGTCTGCTCGACTACCTCAAGCGCAAGGACATCGAGCAGTACCACGAGCTGATCGGCCGCCTCGGCCTGCGCCGGTAAGGGTGCGCAGGCCGAGGCCGGCCGCCGGTCGAAACGGTTGGTAAAACTAGAAACGCCCGCGCCCGTGACAAGCCGGGCGGCAGTGCCGAACGTGACGGCGCGAGCTGCCGCCAGAGGGGGCGCGAGTCAGCCCGAAAGCCCGTACTACGAGGGACAAGGCGGCGGCAGCTTCACGTCGAAGGCTGCCGCCGTCTTTTTTTTGCGGGCTTTGACAACGCCGGGCCGCACGGCCAGCGCGTCACGTCGCGCGACGCCGCGGGCGGCCTCTGCAAGTTTATCGAACTGCGCGGGCGGATGAGACGCGACGCGCTCGAAAAGTTGTCGTGTGAAGGAGAGAGAGAATGCCGGTTAAGAAATACCTGAAAGAGACGATCAAACTGGGCGGGCGCGACCTCACGGTCGAGACCGGCCGCGTCGCCAAGCAGGCCGACGGGTCGGTCGTCATCCGCTACGGCGACACGATGCTGCTCTGCGCCGCCGTCGGCGCGAACTCGCCCCGCGAGGGGATCGACTTCTTCCCGCTCACGGTCGAGTACCGCGAGCACAACTACGCCGCCGGGCGCATCCCCGGCAACTACTTCCGGCGCGAGGGCCGGCCCGGCGAAAAAGAGGTGCTGACCAGTCGGCTCATCGACCGCCCCTGCCGCCCGCTCTTTTCGGAAGGCTACCGCAACGAGACGCAGGTCATCGCCTCCGTCATCTCGGCCGATCAGGAGAACGACCCGGACGTCATCGCCATCACCGGCGCGTCGTGCGCGCTCTACCTTTCGGACATCCCGTTCCCGACGCCGATCGCGGGCGTGCGGGTCGGCCTCATCGAGGGCCGCTACATCATCAACCCGACCTACGACGAGGTGCGCGAGTCGAGCCTGAACCTGATCGTCGCCGGCACGGAAGAGGCCATCGTGATGGTCGAGGCCGGCGCGAAGGAGGTCTCCGAGGACGTGATGGTCGAGGCGCTGATGCTCGCCCACAAGGAGATCAACCGCCTCTGCCGCTGGCAGAAGGAACTCTACAAGGCGCTCGAAATCGAGAAGCGCCCGGTCGAGGCCCCGCAACTGAACGAGGAGATGCTCGGCGAGATCGAGCGCAACTACTCGGAGCGGCTGCGCCAGTCGCTCGACACCGAGGCGCAGGGCAAGATCGCCTCCTACGCCGCCGTCGACGCCTTGAAGAAAGAGGTCGTCGAGTCGTACCCGGAGGACGCGCCCGACAAGCGCCAGATGGCGAAGAAGATTTTCGACCACCTCAAGGAGACGATCTTCCGCGACGACATCCTCAACAAGCGCCGCCGCCCCGACGGTCGCCGCTTCTCCGAGATTCGGCCCATCGACTGCGAAGTCGGCTGGCTCCCGCGCACGCACGGCTCGGCCCTGTTCACGCGCGGCGAGACGCAGGCGCTCGTCACCTCGACGCTCGGCACGAAGGCTGACGAGCAGTTCATGGACGATCTGGAGACCGGCGAGATCAAGCGACGCTTCCTCCTCCACTACAACTTCCCGCACTACTCGGTCGGCGAGGTCGGCCGCTTCGGCTCGACCTCGCGCCGCGAGATCGGCCACGGCGCTTTAGCCCGCCGCGCGCTCGAACCCGTCCTGCCGAGCGAGGAGGAGTTCCCCTACGCGCTGCGCATCGTCGCGGACATCACGGAGTCGAACGGCTCTTCGTCGATGGCGACGGTCTGCGGCGGCGCGCTCTCGATGATGGACGCGGGCGTGCCGATCCGTAAGTCGGTCGCGGGCGTGGCGATGGGCCTCGTGATGGAGGGCAACAAGTACGCGATCCTCTCCGACATCGCGGGAGCCGAGGATCACTACGGCGACATGGACTTCAAAGTCGCCGGCACCTCCGACGGCATCACCGCCCTCCAGATGGACATCAAGATCGCCGGCATCAACGCGCAGATCATGGCCGAGGCTTTGGAGCAGGCGCGCAAGGGCCGCCTCCACATCCTCGAACGGATGAACGAGGCGCTCGCGCAGCCGCGCGAGGACTTGTCGCCCTACGCGCCGCGCATCATCACGATCAAGATCAACCCGGACAAGATCCGCGACGTGATCGGGCCGGGCGGCAAGATCATCCGCGCGCTCGTCGAGGAGACCGGCGCGAAGATCGACGTGGAGGACGACGGCACGATCTTCATCGCCACGGCCGACGGCGACGCCGCCCAAGCCGCCGTCGAGCGCATCCGCGGCTTGACGGCCGAGGCCGAGATCGGCGAAACCTACGTCGGCACGGTCACCCGCATCGTCGATTTCGGCGCGTTCGTCGAAATCTTCCCCGGCACCGACGGCCTGCTGCACATCTCCGAGATCGCGCACCACCGCGTCCGCGACGTGAGGGACGAGCTCAAAGAGGGGCAGCAGATCATGGTCAAGTGCATCGGCAAGGAGGGCAACAAGATCAAGCTCTCCCGCAAGGCCGTGCTGCCGCGCGACGAGAATGCCGACAACGGCGGCGGCGGCGACGAAGAACGCGGCGACGAGGGCGACGGCGGCGGCGGCGAGTACCGCGGCGAACGCTCCGAGCGTGGCGACCGCGGCGGCGGCGACCGCG
>DATCVD010000593.1:0-2399 GCA_036567125.1 Pyrinomonadaceae bacterium
CGGCGCGGCCTGCGGCTCCGGGGGCTCGACGGTCGGGTTCGGGGTCGGCGGCTGCGCCCCCGGCGGCACGATCCACAGCTCCACGGATAAGTCTTCCTTGAACCCGCCGTCTATTGCCTCTATCCGGCCTTCGTCGACACCCCGCGTGTTCACCAAGTACTCCTTCGCTCTGTCGCAGCGCCGCTGCGCCTCGCCGGCCCTCCCCCTACGCCCGCCGTAGCAGATCAGGTACGCCTGCGCGCCGGGGTTTTCTTGGAGACTTATCGCAAGGTTGTCCAAGCGCGCTTTCTCGTCGTTGCGCGCGATGTTCCCGTACGTGTCGACCGGCCGGGGAACGAGTGCCACGGCGCTGCTGATCTCGGTGGTCTTGGAGGCCGCGTTGTTACAGCCTTGGTTCCTCGTGGTGACCGTTACCGAACTCGTGTGGACGTCGATGACTTCGATCTGCGCCGACCCCTGCCCGCCGGTAATCGTGCCGGCCGAGGTCGTCCACTCGAACGGCCTGCCCGCGTCGGGGCTGGCGTTGTAGGTCAGCACGTCGCCGGCCTGCGCGCGATCCGGCCCGCTCACGGTGAGGGCGGGGCACTGCCGCGGCGGTGCGGTCGTCCAGCCCCCGGCCGCGAGCATCAGAGACGAAAGGAGCAGCGCGGGGGTGCCGCGGCGCGCGAGCCTGCCGGCGCGGATCGTCAGACCGTTCATGACGGGCAATCCTCTCGGTCGAACTCGAAACCCGCACGGCCAAACCGCCGGGCGGGTCGGGGCGGCGCAAGCGAAATTTTGTGAGCGGCCGCGGGCCGGCCGGGACTCGCGTCGGGGCGGCGATAATATCACGGGTAGGACGCGCCGCCTGTGCTAAATTGGGCGCGATCTATACCGGCGCGGCGGGTGTTGCGGAGGTAAACGTTGCGTGGCGGAAAACGGTGAGAGCGGCGGCGGCGGCCGGCGGCCGCCGTCAGGCGTTAGGCCGGCGGAACTGGCCTGCGGCCTCCTGCTGCTCGCGGCGGCGGCGCTGGCCGTGCTCTGGCCCGGCGGCTTCAACCGGGAGGAAGCCAAGTCCGCCTTGAGGATCGCGGGGTACGAGCCTTCGACCGTCGCGGCGGCGACGCCGCAGGCCAAGGTGAAAGGCTCAACCACCGTGCCGGCCGAGGTCACCATCCTCGTCAACAACGTCCCTTTCGGGAAGGTCGGGACGGCGGAGCACAACTCGTTCGCTTTCGACAACCTGCCCCTGCGCCTCGGGCCGAACAGAATTCAGGCGCTGGCGAACACGACCGTGCCGGGGCCGACCGTCTGGGGCCGGCCGACGAAACTGTACCTGAGGGCGTCGTCGGGCGTGAACAAGATCGCGGGCGCGGTGAGCACGCCGACGCCCGCGGACTCGACGACACGGCCGGACGCGGCCGCAACGCCGACGCCCGCCCCGGCAGCCTACGGCGCGCGCCGCGTGACGGCGCACCTCTCCTACAGGAGGCTGAAGCTCGACGTCGAGGTGTCGCTCCCGAGCGACGACCGGCGCGCCCAAGACCTCGCCGAAGAGCGGATCACCGTCCAGCAGTTCGTCCGCCGCACGCTCGGCGACTTCTCCGTCAACTACCGGCCGGCCTACCTGATGTTCGGCGGCGTGAGGCGGAGCAGGATCGTGGCCGACGGGGGGCTGACGACGATCACGGCTTCGAGTAAGTCGGAGGACTTCGTGCCGGGCGAGGGGGGCTTGATCGACTTCACCCCCTACTGGCGGCCGACCGAGAACGCCGCCGATTCCTTCACGCTCCGCGTCAGCGACTACACGGTCGAACATCTCAACCCCCCGCCGTCGGTCTGGACGCAGGACTGGGCCGCGTGGTCAGGCTCCCGCGCCGAATTGATCCCGACGCAGGAGCAGATGGAGAAGAATGAGGAGCGCGACCGGGTCGTGCGGGCCAAGGTCTCGCGCGACGCGCTCGATGATCCGTCCATCATATTCCGCCAGCTGAGGCTCTCGCCTTACGACATCTTCCCGAGCGATCTCCGCATCCTCGTCGCGTTCGCGCTGAGCTTCCTCGCCGCAATCCCGTCGCTCTGGGTGCTCGCCGTCCTGAGCCGGCCGCACGGCGGCGGGTGGGGCGGCGGAGACGGCTCGCGCCCGTACAAGTGGCTGCAACGCCTCGCGCGCTACCTCGCCGCGCTGACGTTCGTCCCGCCGGCCCTCTTCGCCGCTTTCCAGATCACGACCAAGCTGCCCGACGGCCTGAAGGACGCCTTGGGGCGTTTCTACGGCTCCCGCGGCGTGCCGGGCACGCCGCAGGACGACGATCTGAGATCGCTCCTGCTGTCGGTCGTCCTCGTGTGGCTGGCGGCGCTCGCCCTGCGGCTGCTCGCCGCCTTCATCATGCGCTGGCTCGCGCGGCGCCGCGCGGGCC
>DATCVD010000594.1:0-2406 GCA_036567125.1 Pyrinomonadaceae bacterium
GCGCGGCCACCTGCGCGGGCAACGCGCTCGGCGGCGTCGCGGGCGCGCCGCTCGATCTTAACCTCGCCAACCCGCTCACCTGCGCGAACGGCGCGCTCGGCGGCGGCCAAGTCATCAACTTCGAGGCGCGCGTCCCCGTGCTCGGCTTCAACGTGCCGGAGGCGTTGCTCTTGCAGTCGAACGGCGAATCCATCTACCACGGCGCGCAGTTCGGCCTGACCAAGCGTTTGTCGCGGGGCTTGTAGCTCAACGCCGCCTACACGCTCTCGAAGTCCATCGACACCAGCTCGACCGACCCCGGCTCGACGGCCGGCTCGGGCAAGCCCGACGTGCCGAACACCGGCTTCGTCGTGCAGGGCGACCAGCGCGACCTCGAAGCGAACCGCGCCCCGTCCGACTTCGACCGCACGCACCGCTTCTCGCTGAGCTTCGTTTACGAGCTGCCGGCCTTCGGCCGCGCGAGCCGCCTCGCGCGGGGCTGGCAGCTCTCCGGCTTCTTCCAAGCGCAGACCGGCGCGCCCTTCAGCATCTTCGCGCCCGAACCCGAAATCCAGACGGCCGCGCAGTACGCAGACCTCGTGCGCGGATCGGGCGGCCTCTACCGCCTCGGCTTCGGCCGCCCGGCGCTGTGCGGCGACTTGGACGCGCAGGGCGCTGACATCACCGAGTCGGCCTTCAACCGCGACGCGCTCTGCACGGCGTTCGGCCAGAGCGGGAGCCTCGGCCGCAACGCGCTGCGCGCGCCCGCGCAGAACCGCCTCGATCTCTCGCTCGTCAAGGCCACGCGCCTCACCGAGACGGCCTCGCTCGAACTCGGCTGGGACGTGTTCAACGTCTTCAACCGCGCGAACTTCTCCGCGCCCGACGGCGAACTCGGCAGCCCCGACTTCGGCCGCATCACCTCGACCACCGGCGGCCCGCGCGTCATGCAGTTCCGCGCCAAGTTCAAGTTCTGAGCAAGGCCGTGAATCGTGAATCGTAAATAGATCGGAAACAGGTTTCCCCCGTTCACGATTCACGCCTGACGGCTCACGGCCGACGGCCTTTGATCTGTTCACGATTCACGATTCACGATTCACGGGTTTTATCCAATGAGCGCTGAACTCGGTTCGACGGGCGCGGCGGGGCAAGGGGCGGCGGCCGACCCCGCCGCCGCCGACGTTTACGACGACGGGCGGCTGCGCGTCGAGCACGACAACTACTACGTCACGCTCGCCGGCCGGCCCGCCCAGCTGCCGCGCAAGGAGTTCCTCCTGCTCTCGCGCCTCGCGCGCAACGCGGGCCGCGTCGTCGCCTCCGCCGAGCTGTGGCGTCACGCGTGGCCCGCCGGCTCGCCCTTCAACGCCGAGAGCCTGCACGTCCACATCTACCGCCTGCGCCGCCGCCTCACGCCCTGCGGCCTCCGCATCGTCTCGATGGTCAACGTCGGCTACCGCCTCGCCGCCGGGGCGGACGGGCCGCGCTGAAAACGCCCCGCCGCCGCGGGCGCGAGCGCGGCCCGACCCCGCCGGGGGTTCAGCCGCGATTCATTTTGCATTCAGCCGCCTCTTCGTCTATAACGTCTCTGCTCTAGAGGTTCCACACCGCCGGATAAAGGCAGGCGACGACAGACCCATGGCGCGTTTCAGCTTCATCCCGAAAGAGGATCGCTACTTCTCCTTCTTCGCGCAGATGACCTCCTACATCCACGACGCGGCCGACCTCCTCGTCGAGATGCTGAAAGGTGACGCGAGCGACTTCGAAACCCGCGCGCGCGAGCTCAAGAACATCGAGCACGCCTGCGACGAGCTGGCCCACTCGGTCACGACCACCCTCAACAAGTCGTTCATCACGCCCTTCGACCGCGAGGACATCTACATGCTCTCGTCGGCCTTGGACGACGTGGTCGATCTCATCGACGAGGCCGGCCGCGCGCTCGTCATGTACAACGTCGGCGAGGTGCGCCAGCACGCGCGCGACTTCGCCGACGTGCTCCAGCGCATGAGCGTGCAGCTCCACGAGGTCGTCAAGACGCTGGAGCGGCCCACGGGGATCACCACCCAGCTCGTCGAGATTCACCGCCTTGAGAACGAGGGCGACGACATCTTCCACACGGCCATCGCCGAGCTGTTCCGCGAGGCCACCGACCCGCTCACCGTCCTCAAGTGGAAAGAGATTTACGAGAAGCTCGAAGCGGCCATCGACCGCTGCGAGAACGTCGCCAACATCATCGAGAGCGTCATCATCAAGCACGCCTGAAAGGAAAATTAAGAGTTAAGAATTAAGAAGGGGCTAGAGTAGTTAAGCACTAAATTGCGAGTGCTAAACTACTGACGTGCAACAGCGAAACCGGTATTACCGACGTGCTCATATTTCGGAGCGTAAATTCCGGCGACTGGTGCGCTTCTTCGCCTTCGATTTTAGCGC
>DATCVD010000595.1:0-2384 GCA_036567125.1 Pyrinomonadaceae bacterium
CGGTACTTGCCGCCGCCGCGCACGCGCGGGCTGTTGCGCCGCCGGCCGTTGGGCGCGCGCGTGTCGAGCGTGAGCTGCCAGCGATCCTCCTCGCGGTGGGCCGGGAGGGTGAAGGTGACGGGTTCGTGATCCGCGTTGAGCAGGAGCAGCAGCGTCTCGTCGGTGATGCGGCGGCCGCGCTCGTCCGTCTCGTCGATGGCGTCGCCCGCGAGGCGGACGGCGATGGAGCGGCATTCGGGGTCGTGCCAGTCGCGCTCCGACATCTCGCCGCCGCCGGGCCGGAACCAAGTGATGTCCTCGACCTCGGAGCCGCGCACGGGCCGGCCCTGAAAGAACTTGCGGCGGCGCAGGACGGGGTGGTTGTGGAACAGCTTGATGAGGAAGCGCGTGAAGTCGAGCAGATCGGCGCGCGACTCGTCCAAGTTCCAGTCGAGCCAAGAGATGTCGTTGTCCTGACAGTAGGCGTTGTTGTTGCCGCCCTGCGTGCGGCCCATCTCGTCGCCCGCGACCAGCATCGGGACGCCCTGCGAGAGCAGCAGCGTGGCGAGGAAGTTGCGCCGCTGCCGCTCGCGGAGCTTGCGGACTTCCGGGTCGTCGGTCGGCCCCTCCGCGCCGCAGTTCCAGCTGATGTTGTGCTCGTGGCCGTCGCGGTTGCCCTCGCCGTTGGCCTCGTTGTGCTTCTCGTTGTAGCTGACGAGATCGTTTAACGTGAAGCCGTCGTGCGCGGTGACGAAGTTGATGCTGGCGTAGGGGCGGCGGCCGCCGTGCTCGTAGAGGTCGCTGCTGCCCGTCAGCCGGTACGCGAGGTCGCCCACTTGGCCCGCGTCGCCGCGCCAGAAGCTGCGGACGTTGTCGCGGTAGACGCCGTTCCACTCGGCCCACAGGACGGGAAAGTTGCCGACCTGATAGCCGCCCTCGCCCAAGTCCCACGGCTCGGCGATGAGCTTGACCTGCGAGAGCACCGGGTCTTGGTGGATGATGTCGAAGAACGCGCCGAGGCGGTCGACCTCGTGCAACTCGCGCGCGAGCGCGGAGGCGAGGTCGAAGCGGAAGCCGTCGACGCGCATCTCCAAGACCCAGTAGCGCAGAGAGTCCATGATGAGCTGGAGCGTGCGCGGGTGGGTCATGTTGAGGGTGTTGCCGCAGCCGGTGTAGTCCATGTAGTAGCGCGGGTTTTTCTGGACGAGCCGGTAGTAGGCCGCGTTGTCGATGCCGCGGAAGCAGAGCGTCGGGCCGAGGTGGTTGCCCTCGCCGGTGTGGTTGTAGGCCACGTCGAGGATGACTTCGATGCCCTCGCGGTGGAGCGAGCGCACCATCGTCTTGAACTCCGTGACCTGCGCGCCGGTCGCGCCGGAGGCCGAGTAGCGCGCGTCGGGCGCGAGGAAGCCGATGGAGTTGTAGCCCCAGTAGTTGACGAGGCCCTGATCGGCGAGGTGCTTGCCCGACACGAACTGGTGGACGGGCATCAGCTCGACGGCCGTGACGCCGAGGCTCAGCAGGTGCTCGATGGCCGCCGGGTGCGCCAGCCCCGCGTAGGTGCCGCGCAGCGGCTCGGGCACGCGCGGGTGGAGCCGGGTGAAGCCTTTGACGTGCAGCTCGTAGATGAGCGTCTTGTGCCACGGCGTCTTGGGCTGCTCGTCCGCGCCCCAGCTGAAGGCCGGATCGACGACGACGCACTTCGGGACGCGCGGCGCGCTGTCGCGCTCGTCCTCGGCGAGGTCGCCGCGCTCGTCGCCGAGGCGGTAGGCGAAGACCTCGTCGCTCCAGTTGACCGGGCCGTTGATCGCTTTGGCGTAGGGGTCGAGCAGCAGCTTCGCCGGGTTGAACCGGTGGCCGGCCGCCGGCTCGTAGGGGCCGTGGACGCGGTAGCCGTAGAGCTGGCCGGGCCGCGCCTCGGGCACGTAGGCGTGCCAGACCTGATCGGTGTGCTCGGCGAGCCGGACGCGCTCGGTCTCGCGCGACGGGTCGGACGGATCGAACAGGCACAACTCGACGGCCGTCGCGTTCTCGGAGAAGAGCGAGAAGTTGACGCCCGCGCCGTCCCACGTCGCGCCGAGCGGGTAGGGCTGCCCCGGCCAAACCTGCATCAGTTAAAGGTTCCCCGTTCGCTAAAGTTGTAAGAGCCGGGAAGGCCCGCCGCCGCCGCCGCGCTCACCCGCCCACGGGTTCGAGCAGCGCGACCGGCAGGCGTCCGAGCACTTCGTCGAGCCGTACCGACGTGACGCCCCACGCCTCGCGGGCGTCGAACTCCGCGCCGGTGAACGCGTCGCGGTAGCGGCCGCGCGCGAGCCGGCCGTCGAGCATCAGTATGGTGTCGCGCCACGTCTCCGGGCCGCCGCGCCAGAGCGGCCCCTCGCGCCCGACGCCGAGCCGCGTGTAGAAGC
>DATCVD010000596.1:0-2301 GCA_036567125.1 Pyrinomonadaceae bacterium
TCGGGTCTGTCGAGCGCAGGCCGTCGGGCGTGATGCGCGTGCGGCCCGCGTTGATCGTGCCCGACGCGCGGACTTGCACGCGCTGGCCGCGCCGCACGTCAACGCCGCTGTCGATCCAGTTCGGGCCGAGGGCGACCTCGACGACGCGCGTCTCGAAGCGCGCCTCTTCGAGCGAGCGGCCGTCGATCTCGATGCGGTCGATCTCGCCGGGGCGGAAGAAGCGGATTTCGCCCGCGTCGGCCGGCGCGAGCGTGCCCGTGGGTTCGAGCCGGACGACGATGCGGCCGTTCAGGAAGCCGAGCACCGTGCCGCGCACGGTGCGCCCGTCGCGCAGCACGATGGTGTCGGCCAGCGCGAGCGGCGCCAGCAGCAGCACCACTGTCAGGGCCAGCAATATCTTTTTCATCACGGGAATCCTCCGGTCGTCGCAAGTGTTCGTCGAATCGTTTCAGGAGAGCTGCGCGCCGCGGCCCGGACAGGCGCGGCCGCGCGCGTGATACCGAAAGCATTACGGAGTTAACTGTCGGCAAGGGTACACCCGCGCGTCACGGCGGACAAGAGGTTACAAGTAAAAAGAGGTTGGCGGGACGGCCCGAGCCTGAGGGCGTTTAGCGGGCGTCCGCCGCGGGGCCACTCAAGCCTGAAAAAGCGAGCGGGCGCGCGGCAGTCATGCCGCGCGCCCGCTCGCGCCGTCTGCGGGACGTGTTAGGTCGTGAGATTGCCGACCTTCGTGAAGATGATCAGCAGCGCGAAGAGCACCAGCGACTCGATGAGCGCGAGGCCCAGAATCATCATCGTCTGGATGCGGCCGGCCGCGCCGGGGTTGCGGGCCGCGCCCTCGACGGCCGCCGAGGCGATGCGCGACTGCCCGATGGCGCCCGCGCCCGCGGCCAACGCGAAGCCGAAGGCCGCGGCGATGTAGGCCCACTTCTTCTCGGACGAGACGTTGTCGGCCGCGCCGTCCTGCGCGAAAGCGGCCGTGGCGCTCATCAGCACCGTGACGACCGCGAAGAAGAGCATTCTCAATTTGCCCATTGCGATTCTCCTCGAAAGTTTTTTTTCGGTTGGTGCTCAGTGCCGTGCCGTTAGCCGCGCGTCAGGGCCGCCGCGTGCGTGCGCCTTCCGCCGACCGCTCTTATTAATTCGCCGGCCCCCGGTTTTCGCCGCCCCTCGTACAACGGCGCGCCAGCGGGGCGCGGACTTCGTGGCCCCCAAAAAGCGGGGGCTATGACTTCGGCTCAAGCAGCAGCGCGCGCCCGACTCACGAACCGCGCGCGGCTTCGGGCCGCACTGAGAGAGTTGATTGACCGTGCGACGCTCCGTCGGCTGGCGCGAACCGCCCGCCCGGAGATCGCCGCGCCCCCCCTTGTCAGGAAAACGTTTCAGCCCATGACGGGCGCGATCAGGTTGTCGCTCGTCGTGTCCAGCTCGTCGTGCCCGTGGCCGTGCTCGCCGTGGCCGTGCGCGTGCGGCGGGTGCGAGACCTCGCTGATGTAAACCATCGAGAGCAGCACGAAGACGAACGTCTGGATGAGCGCGACGAACAGGCCCAGCGGCATCAGGAACAGGCCGGCGACGTACGTGTACGGCGGCGCGAGGCCGGTGATGTTCATCATCACCTGCTCGTCGGCGAACATGTTGCCGAACAGGCGCAGGCCGAGCGACATCGGGCGGATCAGGTTGCCGATGATCTCGATCAAGAACAGCAGCGGCGCGATCCACCAGATCGGCCCGGCGAAGTGCCTGAGGTGGCCGAGCAGCCCGTTCTCCTTGATGCCGATGCCGTTGTAGTAGAGGAACGACGAGATGCCGAGCGCGAAGGTGACGCTCGTCGCCGCCGTCGGCGACATGAACATCGGGAGGAAGCCCATCAGGTTCGAAACGAGGATGAGCACGGCGAAGGTCATCACCACGGGGAAGTACTTCAGCCCGTGCTCGCCGACCACGTCGCCGAGCATCCCGCGCACCGACAGGACGGCGGCTTCGAGCGTCTGCTGCGGGCCGCTCGGCGTGTCGAGCGAGAGCTTGCGGCGCATCAGCATGATCAGGCCGACGCTTAGGACGCACGCGATGACGAACATCACCGTCCACCACGGCACGGCGTTGGCTTTCGTGTACTCCCCGAAGACCGCCGTGGCGTCCGTCCCGAAGTAGCCGAAGAAGCCGTCCCACGCCGGCTTCGTGTAGTTCATCTGAAACTGGTGCAGCGGCTCGCCGACGAGGTTGTTGACCCACTCGACGACGGGCGGCGTGTGGTGCGCCGGCGCGCCCGCGTGCTCGGCCGCGCCGGGCGCGTTCGCG
>DATCVD010000597.1:0-8913 GCA_036567125.1 Pyrinomonadaceae bacterium
CGGCGACGAGACGCTGCGCGCGCGCCCGCTCGGTGCTCGCGCAGGCGCGCGCGCAATGGAGGGGCGCTTCAACGACGCGCTCGCCGCCCTCCAGCCCTACGCCCAGCCCGAATCGCGCCGCCGCCTCTTAAAACCGCTAGCCGACAAGACGCATGCGGCGCAGTTCAACGAAGTTCTCCGTAACGCCCCGCGCCGCACGCCGCGCGCACAACGAAACGGGCACGCGTCTTGCGGATGAAATCAACGCTATTCGCGGTCGGGTGCATGCCGTTGTTAGATGTTCTTCCGGCCACTCGACCTTAATCTTTTACCCAAGCAATCTCCTCTGCTACGTTGCCAATCTCTCGCTCGATCTTCGTTAACCTTTCACCGCCACCTCTGCCGTAATCCTCGACTCTTTTACGCCCTCCTGAATATGCAACGCTCGTCGTAATCGTATCGCTGTCCGCCACCATAGCGCGGTACTTACCCTTGAGCGAGAAGTAATCATTTTCGATGATTACCTTCACTAGCTGCTCAAATTGCTCATTCGAGATTTGACCGCGATATCTGCCTTTACGTTGGGCATGAATGTCGCCAACATATTCGGCTGTGCCATCTTTACGCAGCACAACCTTATAGCCAGAGCGGATTCCCCAGCTCCCGCTACGCTCAAGAGTGATTTCTGAGATTTGATATTTATCCTCGGCTGAACTCGGCTTTGGAGCAAAAGCGCAATCTGCAACACAAATCAGTGTGAAGAAAACCAGTGGAATGCTGACAGGGCGCGTCGTCTTCCACTCCATCATGGGTATAGCCCCACTTACCAGAAGAACGTTTAACGCCGGGCATCACCCGCGCCACACACAACGAACATGAGAGACTCCGTGAAGGGGCGTAGGGTGCACGCGGTTGTTAGACAGCGCCGTTGTTATTCGGAGACATAAACTTCGTCGCCCCAGATTGTTTGTTTGTGGCGACTTTCCCCGACGATGAATTCAAAGCCTACTTGCACCCTGCCGGGTTCGTCACCCGCGACCACCTCAAACCTTACGGACTTACCCGGTAAGAGCGTATGGCCCGCCAGCCCTGTCGCGCAGGCGCGCTCAGGTTCCTCCAACTGGTTGCCGCGCCTCACAGAATAATATCTATTCCAATTAGGGTTGGAGAAAACGCCGGCATAATGTAGCGGCTCGCTACTGATATTGGTGACTTTGAATTCCGCGAGCACCAGCCCGTGTTTATTTTTGTAAGAGCGTCTGAAGACAACCGTTGCCGGCGCGGAAGGAGCGGCAGCAGGCGTTTCGGGCGCGGGGCGGATAATTATCGCGCTCGTGGGAGGGGGTTCGATTTCAACCACGGCCGGCTGCGAAATAAGCAGGACGAGCCACGCCGCCCCGACCCCAAATGAAAACGTGATCAGCGCGATGCCGAGTTGAAACGAGATACGTTTCATCGCTCACATCCTTTCAAGTTACCCATAGCGAAGCTGTCGCGCGCCGGGGATAACCGGCGCGCACGGGCCATCGAAGATGAAAAGCTGCCTGATGGCGCGTCCGGTTCATCCCCTTGTTATGCGGCGCGCCGCCGGGTCGTGACTTCCTCTGCCCCTACTGAAGGCAAGGCCTAGCGGCTGAGGCGTCTGCCGCCCGCCGCGCCTCCTCATTGGCAGTCGCTCCCCCTTTGATCTTCTCCGTCACACAGACCTTCGCCGGTGTGATCTTCGCCACCGCCAGATACGACGTCCTCTCGTCCGGAGCGTCCGGGTTCTCGTTAGCATACACGCGCACGATCAAGGCGATGGGCACGACCTCCCCGCCCCTCCTCTCCACGCGCCATTCTGCCTTCTCCCCCACCGTCGAGAAGGCCGTCGTGACGACCTGCCAATAACGGAGCGGGTGTCGCTTGCCGTCCGGCGTCACCACGGTTACGGACTGTCTGGCGTCATCATCTTCCACCAGCAGGCTGTGCCCCCCGACGCCGGGGCACCTCTGCACGGAGCTTCCGGTTTCCTTGTCAACCTTGGTGGTTCTGCAACGCGCGGGCGAAAGATCGGTATAGACGCTCTCCGGCGAGGAGGCGCGAGCGAAAAGAGGAAGGGACAAACTCAAGGCCGTGATGGCGATAAGACTTCGCACGAACATACAAGATTCTCCTTCCGGCGGAATCCGAAGGCGCATAACGCCGGGGATAACCGGCGCGCACGAGCCGCTGCAACCGACAAGTTCACGATGAGAGGCCCGCTCATTGCGCGTCCGGTTGAATGAGTTGTTAGGCCCATCTCTTATATGGTAATCAATCTGCATCCGGGTAGAGCTTCGCAAATTGATTCTCTGTAATCAATATAAGGCTATAGGGACAACTATATGTATAGCTGAATTCTCTACCTTGTGTAATACCTTTTATTTCAAAAGTAATATCGTATAAGGCTTCGTAATTTGACTCATCGCTCGGGTACTGTTCTTCTGCATTGAATTCAATGCCGATTAAATCAGTGTCATTAGCGGGGATTCGGTAGTAAACTTTTTTGTGTTTAGATACTTCCTCCGGTATCGGCTCAGCATCGGTTATTACCGAACGAGCAGCTACAGGTGGATGAGGAACCTTCAGGGCGTAGACATTGTAACTTGCCTCTGCTGCACCCGTGTATTCTCTCTCCGCTTTCCATGTATTTAACGGGGGAGTTATACCCGTTAACCCTCCGATGTCTTGGTATCTATCCTTAAAACGGACTAAAATGTCTTCTATCACTAAAGGATGTTCACTAATATTACTAATCTTCAGATACATAGGTAATGATTGAATGGCTATCTTCTTATCAACCTGATTATTACTCAACCAGTAAACAGTTCTAGTGTCGGTGATGAGAGAGACATTAACTTTAATAACTGATTCTGGAGATATAGCCGGGACGATTTCTTTTTTATAGGTAGGTAAAAAGACGGTAAATACAAATGTAAAGGTAGCGGCTGCTCCAACTATAAAAGGAATGATGAGCCTCAGCCAAGTCCGTTTTAGCTTTGCTGTACGTCTCTTGTTGAAAATATGCGTGAGCCTAAAGGGAGAGCTTCCCACACGTCGTCTCGGCTTTTCTTTATTAGATTCACTAGACATATGCTTCCCTCATAGTCTCGCATTGTGTGTGGGCCTAACTTAAATTATGTGCCCTAAAAGGCGTAATGTTTTACGCCCATTCGGCCGTCTAATCCGCCGCTTACTTTCCCGCCCCTCCTGAGCAATGGAAGAAGGGGCGTTACACGCGGTGCTTAGGTTTTGCCGGCAGCTTGTCGGGCAGGTCTAGATCGTCGTCTATCAACGTCTCCACGCACACGCCGGCCACGCGCGCATACCTGAGAAGGACGGGCAGGGGCGGCTCCCCCTTGCCCGTTTCGTATTCCGAAATCCTGTTCTGCGTGAGGTCGACGCCAAGCTCCCTGATTAAATCGTTCTGGGAGAGGCCGAGCGCAGTCCGAAGCCGGACGAGTTTTTCGGCCAGACGGTTCGGCTTCAGACGCGCTCCCCTCGCCATCAGGAGTTACCCCCTGACGGAGACATGTTGCCTCTAACCGAAACTTCGGTTAGACTGTCGCTGCGTATTCGTTTCGCCGTGAGTAGGAACCTTCCTTGCTCAACGGCGACGCTCATCACCCGTCCGTGAAGATGAGAATTGAGCTACGCATCCGACCGTTGCCGCGTTGTCAAAGACTGGAACGCGCGGAATATATCACAGATGCCCCTCACCATCCTGCACGCCGAAGACCACGAAATAGTCGCGCAGGCCGTCAAGGTCACGCTTGAGTCCGAAGGCTGGCGCGTCGTCACCTGCGCCGACGGCGCGGCCGCCCTCTCCGAGTTGGCGAGTCCCGCGCGCTACGACCTGCTCATCACGGACAACGACCTGCCGCGCCTGACGGGGCTGGATTTAATCGGCTGCGTCCAGATGCTCCGCCACCGGAGCGCGCTGCCCGTCCTGATGCTCACGGCCACGGACTGCGAGCGCGAGGCGCGGCGGATCGGCGTCGCCGCGTACCTGAGAAAGCCCGAAGGCTTACAGGAGCTGGTGCCGACCGTTCGGCTGCTGCTGCTGGGTCGGGGCGCGTGAGTGAGGGCGCGCGCCCCGCGCCGGCACGCCCGGGCGAGTGGGGCCGTGCCGCACAAGGGCCGCCGCGTCGCGGGTGCGCGGCAGCCCTCACTCCGACGCATCCTCCCGCCAGCCGTCAGCTAAAAACGAAAGGCGGGCGGCAGCTTCACTCGAAACCACCCTCCGCCTCTTTCCCTAACTCACCGCCGACCGTCTTAACTAACGGCGGCTAACGGCTAACGGCTAATCGCTAACAGCCTCCGCCATCAGCCTCACTGGCCCGGCGCGTTCGGCTTCGCGCGGCGCGACGCGCTCTCCGCTCCGAGCGAGCATTGGGGGGCGGATTGTGAGGCGCGTCTCGGCCGCAGGGCTTGGCCTGAAAAGTCCTTGCGGACGGCGTGATTAAAACAGACGCACGCGGCACGGGGCGGCACTGTTAACAGTGCCGCCCCGTGCCGCTCTGAATTAACGTCGGCGCGATTGCGGGCGAGCCGCGGCGGGCGGCCTCTCAGTCGGCGTCGCCGCAGAATTCCGTCGTCGAGGCGCTACCCGTCGCGCCGTTACTATCGGTCACGTACAGGTGGACGGTCTGGAGGCTGTACGCGCGCGCGCAGGGGACGATGGCGATCCCGACGTCCGCGGCGACCCGACTCGCCGGCGGCGTGAACTGGTAAGTGTAGCTACCCGTGCCGCCCGACACCTCGAAGTGGCATTCGAGGCGTTGATGCCCCAAGGATATGCAATACAGCCCAACGTTCAGTGTCGTCCGTGAAGCGCCGCGATTGACGGGCACGAACAGAAACGCGACGACGGTGAGTGCGAGCGCCAGAATCCGCTTATTCGACATGGTGAGTCTCCTTCGTGAAGTGGGCGCGAAGCCGGTTGAGGTTCGGGGGGTTTTTGCGCCTGCAAGGGTAACGCCGGCACGATACGCCACCCGCCGAAGGGGTGTCAACGCTCGTCGTGAGAGACTCACGTCGCCGGCTAACCGACAGCGAGAGGCGGGAGGCGACCCGCCTCCCCTACCACAAGCGGAGCAACGTTGAAACGCCCTTCCACATGATCAAGTTTAAGTTCGGGGATGCCGTGAGGTCTAAGACGGAGCGGGCGCAGATCAACGAAGTGCTCTGCAAAGTTCTGTGTCACAACATCTGTTGCCTCATTCAATCAATGCACGAACTCAACCTTAAGCCGAAGTTCTATCAGGCCGCGTAAGAACTCATTGATAAGCATACGATTTACCTTGTATCTATTACGCCTGAGTGCTACACTCCCCGTTTGAGGTGTAACAACACGTTAAACACCCATCCAGAAATTTCGTTACTCCCCCAAGTTACTCACTTGGCCGACCGCCTTGGGGTGGAGGAAACCATGCTCGTAGGATTCATTCTTCTCGCTTCTGTGGCCGCGCTGCCTCTCGCGGCAAAAATTATCAGTGAACTCCTACCGCGCTTTGAGCGGCTTCTAATTAATGGAGCGCGGCGGCACGCATAAGCCGCCGCGCTCCGCTTAACACAACGTCCCCGACCTCACTCTATGGCAACTGGCGAAGGGCTGCACAAGCACGCCTTTTGGTTGTACGGCGTCATTATAGGTCTGGCAATTAAAGAGGCCCTCGCCGCTGTCATCCCTCATGTCTTCAACCCGCCGCCTAACGAAGTGGGCGCGATAACTTTAGAAGCCGCCCGGCTGTTCGTCTTCCTCGTCGTTACAATCCGCTTCTTCTTGGGTTCGGTCTTCTATTTCGACTGCGCGCACACCGGGCCGGGCTGCGACGACACCTACCCGAACAAGGATTACTACGTTGACTTCCTTTTCGGCCTAGTGCACTTCATTTTCTTCTTTGCTTGGGCACTTTCAATAGACGCATTTAAAACGCATATCAAGCTTTTCCCCGGCCTCCTCACGCTAATTTTGCTTTATGACTGGCTATGGTATCTCGTTAGCAGGCGATATGACACCCAGCACGTCATCAAGCTCTGGACGTGGATTAACACAGGCACAGTTACGGTCGCGGGCGGCGTTTACCTAGCCTTCCGTGCGATGCAATTCGGCCCGGCCTTGTCTCAGGCGGTCGCCTTCGTCCCCGTCGTAATTTTCAGCCTCATCGACATCGGGGACATCATGCGAGAGCGGGACACAATAGGCGACTGGTTAAGGGGGCTGTCTAATCGCCGCGCTAATCGGCCGGGGGCTACTGGGTGAACATTATTCTTTAGTGGCGGCTCATCGACTCAGAACACGAAGGGCGGATCAGCCTCACCCCGATCCGCCCTTTCGCTTCTCACGTCGGCCGTCGTAAGGTTGCCCGTGCTACCTTGTGCGGCCTCGCGCGGACTTCGGCCCGTCGCGTCCGGCCAATGCCAAGCCGGGGCGACTGGCCGCGCGTTATATCCGAAAGCTTCCGTGAGGCAAGCTACGGGCGGGAGGTGAGTCCGCCGCGGTGCGCCGCTACCGTCAAAACTTTTCCAGATCCCTTTGCTCTTTCGCGTCGGCTTTGGCTTGGGCGATGTCGCTCCGGGTCTGGGGGGCGGCCCCGCCCCTGACTCTCTTCAGATCATCCTTACCCAATTCTTTCTCTTTCTTCGGCAAGTCTTTGACTTGGGCGCGCTTCTCCGTGGTCTGCTTCTTCGGCATATCGCATCTCCTTATCGAAAGTGGCGCGAGGGGACGCCGAGTATACACCCGCACGGCAGAGCGTCTATAAGGAGCATTGTGAGGCAGCCCCCTCAATCGTGAGGCAAAAGCCTATCGCGAGGCAAAGCCGTCGCGCGGCGCGGGCGGGGCCGAAGGTTCAGCCCCGCCCGCGCTTTTTCGTCCGCGGGCGCGCCGCATCCGCCAGCCCTCGTCGAGACGGCCCCCCCCATGTAACACAGATTTAAGATCGGGTTCAGGTGACTGTAACAGGCGGGGCTTACCCTTCGTGTTTCGCAAGATGGAGAATCGGAGGAGAGTACCCGAATGTTCCCTCGACAGTTGAAGGGCCGCCACAAGGGCGCGCTCGCGTCCCTGCTGTGCGCGCTCGCGCTCGCGTCCGCGTGCGGCCCGCGCGGCGCGGGCGGGCCGGCGGGCGGCGGGGCGCAGGCGCGCGTGCAGGGCGCGGGCGCGACGTTCCCCGCGCCGCTCTATTTCAAATGGGCGAACGAGTACAAGAAGATCAACGCCGCGGCCGCGATTGACTACCAGTCGACCGGCTCCGGCGCGGGCGTCAAGCAGTTCAGCGAGGGGACGATTGACTTCGGCGCGACCGACATGGCGATGTCCGACGACGAGTTGCGGAAGGTGCAGGGCGAGGTCGTCCACGTCCCCACCGTGCTCGGCGCGGTCGTCCTCACCTACAACCTCGCCGGCGTCTCTCAGCCGCTCAAGTTTTCGCCCGAGACCGTCGCCGACATCTTCCTCGGTAAGATCAAGCAGTGGAACGATCCGCGGATCGCCGCCGACAACGCGGGCGTGCAGTTGCCCGACACGCAGATCGGAGTCGTCCACCGCTCCGACGGCAGCGGCACGTCGGCCGTCTTCACCGACTACCTCTCGAAGGTCAGCCCCGAGTGGAAGGAGAAGGTCGGGACGAGCAAGTCCCCGACGTGGCCGACGGGTCAGGGCGGCAAGGGCAACGAGGGCGTGACCGGCGTCATCAAGCAGCAGCCGAACACCATCGGCTACGTCGAGCTGGTTTACGCCAAGCAGAACCGGATGCCGGTGGCGCTCATCAAAAATTCGGCGGGCAACTTCGTCGAGCCGTCGCTCGACGCCATCACGGCCGCCGCGGCCGAGTCGGTCGCGACGACGCCCGCAGACCTGCGCGTCTCGATCACGAACGCCGCGGGCGCGCAGGCCTACCCGATTGCGAGCTACACCTACGTCCTGCTGCACAAGGAGCAGCGCGACGCCGCGAAGGGCAAGGCCCTCGTGGAGTTCCTCTGGTGGGGCCTCCACGACGGCGCCGAGCACGCCCGCTCGCTCGACTACGCCCCGCTCCCCGCCGACATCCTCAGGCAGGTCGAGGCCAAGCTCAACGCGATCTCGTCGGGCGGCAAGCCGCTCAGAAGTTAACGACGAACGCCAGGCGATGAACTGATAGGCAGGAGTCTTCAGTCCGTCGCCCGGCGCTCACGGTTCCGCGTTTTATGTCTAACCCGCAGCCCGAGACCCCGACGCCCGCCTCGGCCTACGGCGCGAGCCTGCGCCGCTGGGACTGGCGGCGCGCTCTCTCGCCGACCGGCGACTTCGGCGACGCCGTCTTCCGCGCGCTGCTGTTTGCGAGCGCGCTGCTGCTGCTGCTGCTCGCCGTCTCGATGATGGTCGCCATCGGCTCGAACTCCGGCGCGGCCGTCGAGCGGTTCGGCCTCTCGTTCCTGACGAGCACCGCGTGGAACCCCTCGCGCGGCCAGTTCGGCGCGCTGCCGTTCATCTACGGGACGGTGATGTCTTCGCTGATCGCGCTCGTCATCAGCGTGCCGCTCTCGCTGGGCGTCGCCGTCTTCCTCGTCGAGCAGGCCCCGGCCAAGCTCGCGCGCCCGCTCACGTTTCTGGTCGAGCTGCTCGCGGCGATCCCGTCGGTCGTCTACGGGCTGTGGGGCATCTTCGTGCTCGCGCCGTTCATGCGCGAGACGGTCGGGCCGCCGCTGCAGGCGTGCTGCGGCGGGCTGCCGCTCTTCCGCGGGCAGCTCACCGGCGTCGGGCTTCTGACCGGCGGCGTCATCCTCGCGATCATGATCACGCCGATCATCTCGGCCGTCGTGCGCGACGTGCTCGCGGCCGTCCCCGTCACGCAGCGCGAGGCCGCGCTCGCGCTCGGCGCGCCGCAGTGGAAAGTCACGACCGGCGTGGTGCTGCCGGCCGCGGCCTCC